>CAZNHI010000162.1:0-5848 GCA_964572535.1 uncultured Dehalococcoidia bacterium | reverse complement strand
ACGTCCTCGTCGCTGACGCCCAGAAGCTTGAGGAGGACGGCGGCCAGGACGCCGGAGCGGTCCTTGCCCAGACGACAGTGAAACAACGTCGCACCGTCTTCGTCCGCCATCGCCGACACTCCCTTGGCGAAGTTGCGCCCCAGGCGGTCCAGCACTTGCGGCAGCTGCACCTCCGGCGGCAGCTGCCGGTACTTCTGCATCGCCTCCGGGGTCCAGACCACGTGCCTCCGAGGCCTGTAAGCGACGCGTCTGCCCGGCGCTGCGCCGACCGGCCCGGACGTGGACTGCCCGCCCCGGATGTCGAACACGAGACGGATGCCCAGCTCCTGCGCCTTCGTCACGTCGGCGGGTGTCATGTACTGCGGCGTCATGCTGCGGAACAGCCGCCGCCAGCGCACGCGGCGCCCGTCACGTCCCGCGTAACCACCCAGGTCGCGGAAGTTGAAGCAGCGCTCGAACTCGATGACGCGCGGCGGCGCCGCGGTGTCGGCCGTCACGCGCGGGGTGATCCGGCCTCGACTCCCTCGAGGAACTTCGAGAAGATGCCGGCGCTGCGCTCGGCGCGCACGCGGTCGCGTTCCTCCGGCGACGGGAAGGCGTCGAATTCTGCTTTCGCTATCGGTGGAGCCGTGTACTGCGAGTTGGGCAGGATGCGGTGCAGATTCTGCGCGGCGCTCGTCGGGTGCACGTCGTCGTCGCCCGCCACGATCGCGGCCGGCGCCTTGATCGACGCCAGCTCCTGCTCCGTGGCGCCGATCACCGGCAGGTCGCCGCCTTCGCTGAAGAAGCGCTCCCAGCGCTGCATCGTCGAAATGAACTCGTCAGGCTGCATCGAAAGCAGGCGCCCGCGGTTGCCGGGGTTGGCGGCGCAGCGCTCGGCGAAGAACGGCGTCTCGACGACCGCCTGCATGCCGCCCTTCTGCGCCGCCTCGATGAACTGCCCGTAGTACTGACGCGCCAGCTGCTGGGCCGCAGCGGTGCCACCGGTCACCCAGCCGAGCAGCAGGCCGCGCACCACGCGCGGATGGCGAATCGCCGTGAGCAGCGCCACGCGGCAGCCCGCCGACCAGCCGCCGAGGTAGGCCTGGCCGATACCAAGCTTGTCGATCAGCGCCGCCAGCTCGTCCGCCCAGATCTCCTGCTCTGACTTCTCGCCGGCAATCAGGATATCGGAGTCGCCACAGTTTCGACGGTCGTAGATGATGCAGCGGTTCTGCGTGGACAACGCCCCGGCGATGGGGCGCATAAGGTCGCGGCCGGAGCGGCCGCCCTGGAGCCAGACGATCGGCGTCCCGGAGCCCAGCTCTTCGTAGACCAGCTTGAGGCCATCGACCACGGCGTCAGGCATCGCTTACTTCCCCCAGAGCTTCTTTGAGGCGATCGCCGCGCCCTCTGACATAGCCTTCAGCTTCGCCCAGACTACCTCTTCGTGGCCGACGCGGGACCCGATGCCGCAGTCCGTGCCGGTCTGGACGTTCTCCTTGCCCACGCGTTCGGCGTACTGCACGAGGCGCTCGGCGATCATCTCCGGGTGCTCCACGAGGTCGGTGGCGTGCGAGATCACGCCGGGCATTAGCATGCGGCCGGCCGGCAGCTTCACGTCCTCCCAGACGTGATACTCGTGCTCGTGGCGCACGTTCGCCGCCTCGATCGAGTACTGCTGGGCCCTAATCTTGATCATCAGGTCGGCGATGTACTTCAGCTCAATGTCATTGGTGTGCGGGCGGTGGCCACTGCCCCAGCAGGTGTGGAAGCGGATTAGCTCTTCCGGCAGCCCTTCGGTCGAATGATTGAGGACATCGACGCAGAAGCCCAGGTATTTGCGGTACTCCTCGATGCTCCAGTCCGGGTAGAACATCCACGAAGTGCAAAACTCCGGCTCGTCCACCTGCACGATCAGCCCCGCGTCCGTGATCGCCTTGTACTCCTCGCGCACCGCCTCCGCGACGGCCATCATGTACGCTTCCTCGTCCTTGTAGTAATCGTTGCGCACGCCGGCGCCCAGGCTCAGCGGCCCCAGCGCAGCAATGTAGCCCTCAACGTCCTTACCCGCGATCGCCGCCTTGAGGTTCGCGACATCTGCCTGGATCGCCGCCTGTCCGGTGTACTTCAATGGGCCGGTGCAGGCGCGCTGCTCGCGGAGGTTGGTGTTGCGCACTTCGCCCGGCGTCATGAAGCCGGGACGGATCGGCCCCCCGGAGCCCGCAAACCACAGACCGGAGGTGAAGAAGCCTGGGAAATCGCGGCGGTCGCGCTCCGCCGTGCCATAACGCTTCGGCGGCCTGTTGGGATCGACAGCCACCGTCGAATAGCCAGTGACCCGATCGTGGATGTAGCCACCGTAGCTGCCGGCCTTGGCGTACTCGCCATCGTTGACGATCTCGACGCCGAGCTCTATCTGCCGGTCGACGATCCACGTGACGGCCGCTGGCAGGCGGTCCGAATACTCTTTGCGGTTGGCGCCCTGAGTCGCCTTGCCGCCATCGATAAGCTCGTCTAGCTCTGCCGGCCGGGGCAGGTTGCCCGCGTGTGAGACCAGGATCCGGTCCGTGCTCTGCCTCATGGGAACGCCTTTCGACTCTTGCCCCAACACGATGCGCGCCTGGGCCATTGTATGCGGTGGAAGCCTAGCAAGGTCGAGGAGATACGTGGTGTCTCCCGGGTACCGGCGCCAGGACACAAGGCCCCACCCTTCCCGGCAAGGCCAAACAGCGGCGACAGGACTGAGGACTTAGAAAAGGCGCTGCAGGAGGCTGAGGAGCTGCTGCTTCTCAGCGTCGCTGAAGCCGGCGCAGGCTTCCGTCATACGGGCCGGCAGCACCCTGTGGAAGGAGTCATCCTCCTGGGCCGTGCGGTCTTCGGCTTGCTCCCGTGGTTTTGTGATTCGCGTCACCATGTCTCGTTGCCGTATCTTTCCACCCTTTCCCCAGGGTCAAATCGTCGTACATCACCGAGAAGGGCGCGAAAGCGGCCCCGGAAGTAATAAGAAGTAATAAACTGCAGGCGACACAATCTGGTCACGCAGCAGAGGAGGCCGCTATGGCAACCGAAACCATCCGAGGCAAGCACGCTGGTAAGACCGTCAGACAACCCGAACCGCCAAAGCAGGGCGAGCTGCAGCAGACACCGCGTGAGATCGAAGGGCCGTACTTCCGGCTCGGCGCGCCCATGCGCTCCAACCTGCTGGAGCCCGGCGACAAGCCTGAGCTGGTGCTCACCGGTCGCGTCCTCAACGAGCGCGGCACGCCGATACCGAGCGCCATCGTCAACCTCTGGTCGTCCGACGGCGTCGGCAACTACGACATGATCGGTTACCGCTACCACGGCTACCAGATCACCGACGCCCAGGGCCGCTACGAGTTCACGACGATCATCCCCGGCTGCTACGAGCCGCGCGAGGCCAAGCACCTGCACGTCAGGGTCCAGGGCAACTCCAGCCCGATCACGACGCAGCTCTACGTCGGCGGCGAGCCCGGCAACGAAGAGGACGACTACTACGCGCCAGAGCTCGTAGTCGATTGCACGGTCGACGCCAACGGCGTCAAGCACGGCGACTACGACTTCGTGGTCAAGCAAGTAACAGACAGGGAGAACGTGACGCCGGAGAGCCTGGCGGCCCGCGTGTAGCAACGAGCTTTCAGCGGTCAGCTATCAGCATGCAGCGCCTGACCCGGTCGAAGACCGGCGCCCGAATAGCTAAAAGCTGATGGCTGAAAGCTCAACAAGGAAGGAACTTCAACTTGCCCTACGATCTGCTGATTAAGGGCGGCCACGTCCTGGATCCGGGCCAGAACCTGGACGGCAAGCTGGACATCGGCATCACCGGCGGGCGCATCGCGGCGATCCAGGCCGACATCCCGGCCACAGAGGCGAAGCGCGTCATCGAGGTCAAGGGAGACAACCGTTATGTCACTCCCGGCCTGATCGACATCCACACACACGTTGCCTACGGCTCCACCACGCCCGGCGTCGGCATGGGCTGCTGCGACCCCGACCAGGTCGGGGTGCGGTCCGGCGTCACCACGGTGCTCGATTGCGGCTCCGTCGGTGTGGCGAACATCGGCGTGCTCAGCGCCCACGTCATGCCCAGGGCTAAGACCCGGATCATCCCCTTCGTCAACGTCGGCAGCTTCGCCCACACAATGCCCGGCTGGGCCGACGTCAACACGCTCGAGGACGTCAACGCCAAGGCCATTGCCGCCGCTATCGAGGCCAGTCCCGGCTTCATCAGGGGCTTCAAGCTGCGCTTGGTCGGTCCTGTGGCCCAGGAGCAGAGCGAGGAGCTGATCACGCTCTGCAAGCAGATCTCCCGCGAGCACCACCTGCCCCTCATGGTGCACATCGGCGACATGCGCGCCACTGACTACGACAAGGCTTCGAGGGCGACGCGATTCCTGCTCAACAGCTTCGACGCCGGCGACATCCTCACCCACCTTTCGACACCCAGCCCCGGCGGCGTCATGGCGGACGAGGCGCGCACCCAGCTGATCCCGGAGCTACAGGAGGCCCGCAACCGCGGCGTGGTGCTGGACCCGGCGCTGGGGGCAGGCAACTTCGGCATCGACGTGGCACGTCGCCAGGCAGACCTCGGCCTCGTCCCGGACACAATCAGCAGCGACCTGACGGCCATGGGCCGCGGACGCATCGTCTACAGTCTCATGGAGTGCATGGGGCGCTTCATGGCCGCCGGCTACACGGTCAAGGATATGGTGCGCATGTCCACGGTCAACGCCGCGAAGGCGCTGGGCCTGCCGGACGAGCTAGGCGCCATAGCCGTCGGCCGCGAGGCGGACATCACGATCTTCGACGTCGCCAACGGCAAGTGGAAGTTCATCGACACGACCCAGAAAGAGTTCACCGGCGACAAGGCGATGGTCCCCGTCCAGACGATCAAGGCCGGAGAGGTGTTCGCTCCCGAGTGGGGCCCCCATCCCTGGGGCTGGCTGCCGCCCGAAGCATAACCAGGCGCGCGTCCCTGCATTCAGACACCCGTACTTAGATACCGGAGGTCACCGTGGCTACGTCAACCATCAACTTCCGCGTCGTTGAGGACTGGGAGAAGCAGCCGGACCACCTGCAACACGAAGACGTCGCCGCGGTCGCCACCGACTCGCAGGGACGCGTCTACTTGCACACCCGCCACGCCGACCGCGTCATCGTCTACGACAGCGACGGCAACTTCCTCAGCTCCTGGGGCGACGGCGTCTTCGGCAACGCCCACGGCATCACCATCGGCCCGGACGACTCCGTCTACTGCACCGACAATCGCGACCACGTCGTGCGCAAGTTCACGCCGAACGGCAAGCTGCTGCTGACCCTCGGCACGCCGGGCCTGAAGTCGGACACCGGCTACGACACCACCGGCAAGCCGAAAGTGCACCACAACGAGACCGTGGTCCGCGCCGCCGGGCCGTTCAACAGCTGTACTAACATGGCCATCGGCCCCAACGGCGACCTCTACGTCGCCGACGGCTACGGCAACGCCCGGGTGCACCGCTTCAGCCCGGACGGCACGCTGGTCAAGTCCTGGGGCGAAGTCGGTACCGGCCCCGGTCAGTTCCACCTGCCGCACGGCATCTGGTGCGATCCCGCAGGCCGCGTCCTGGTCTGTGACCGGGAGAACGACCGCCTCCAGGTCTTCAGCCCGGACGGCGATTACCTGGAGCAGTGGACGGACGTCGTTCGCCCCTGCGCCGTGACCGTCGGTCAGGACGGTCTGGTCTACGTCGCGGAGCTGTGGCGGCCGGTGCAGGCCGGACAGGGCTCCTTCGTGCACGGCCAGGCAACCGAGGACATCCCAGGGCGCCTCAGCGTCTTCGACCTCGCGGGGCGGCTGGTGACGCGCTGG
>CAZNHI010000161.1:0-5864 GCA_964572535.1 uncultured Dehalococcoidia bacterium | reverse complement strand
GAAGGCGCCCAGCAGCATGTACTTCATGCCCGCCTCGTTGGAGCGAATGTCCGTCTTGGCGTAAGAGACGAGCACGTAGAGGCTGAAGCTGAGCAGCTCCAGGCCGATGTACGCCGTCAGCAGCTCGTTCGCGGAGGCCATGACCGTCGCGCCCGCGGTCGAGAGCACCAGCAGCGCGTAATACTCACCGGGGTTCTTCAGCTTTTCCTGCACGAACTGCGCCGACGCGATCACGATCGCGAAGGTCGTCGCCACGAAGAAGCAGCGGAAGAACGTCGTGTAGTCGTCGATCAGGATCAGGCCGGCGAAGTTGTCCGTCTTGTCCACGTAGCCAACCAGCGAGACGATGAAAATGCCGATCAGCCCCGCCGCCGTGATCACCGGCAGCATCTGCTTCTGCACCTTCGGCAGCATCAGGTCGACGACGATGATCAGGATCGCCAGGCCACCCAGCAGGTACTCCGGGATCAGCAGCGCGTAATCGAGGTTCAGCGCCTCTCTCACGAGCCGACCCCTGGCAGGAAGTTAACGACCGTCGGCGAAATCTTGTCGACGAACGCGGCCGGCCACAACCCCATGAAGACGATGAACACGATGAGCAGCGCGCCACCCATCACCTCGAAGCGGCTCATCTCCTTCAGATTGCCCCAGCGCTCCTCGTTGAATTGCCCGAAGAACGCCAGCGCCAGCAGCCGGAAGATGTACACCGCCGTGATCCCGGCGCCCAGGATCGCCAGCCCGCCGATCACGGGGTAATGGCTGAACGTGCCCACGAAAATATTGAACTCGGCGATGAAGCCGGAGAAGCCCGGTAAGCCCACGGACGTCACACCCGCGATCAGGAAGAAGACGGCAAAGCGCGGCATTTTGGTTGCCAGCCCCCCGAAGATCGCGATCTCGCGCGTATGGGCCTGGTCGTACACCGCGCCGACCATGGCGAACATGAGGGCTGTCATGACGCCGTGCGAGAACATCTGCAGCGCCGCGCCGTTGATCCCCACCGGGTCCAGCGTTGCCAGCCCCATGACCACGTAGCCCATGTGGCTCACCGACGAGTAACCGATGACGTACTTGAAGTCGGTCTGGGCCATGGCGGAGATGGCGCCGTAGAGCACGTTCACCGTTGCCAGCACAATCAGCGCCGGCATCCAGAACTCGGCGCCCTCTGGGAACAGCTGGATGCCCAGGCGCAGGATACCGAACGCGCCCAGCTTCATCAGCACGCCGGCGTGCAGCATAGAAACGGCCGTCGGCGCCGCGACGTGGCCGTCGGGCGACCACGTGTGGAAGGGCCAGAGGCCCGCCAGGCAGCCCGCGCCGATCGCGAACAGCGGGAAGACCCACTTCTGGAAGCCGGTATCGAAGCCGCCGTTGGCAGCGTGCTCGTACAGCGTTGGCATATCGAACGTGCCCAATCCCGCCTCGATGAACGTGGCAAAGATCGCGACGAAGATCAGCACCGACGCCCCCACGAGCATCAGCATCAGCTTCATCGCGCTGTATTCCTTGGTGCGGTAGAACGTCGGGAAGCGGCTGCTGGAGCCCCAGACCGCGATCAGCAGATACATCGGCAGCACAGCGATCTCGTAGAAGAAGAAGAAGAAGAACAGATCGAGCGAGGAGAACGTCCCAAAGACGCCGCAGGTCAGGATGAAGAACAGGATGAAGAAGTCCTTGTTCTTGTTCTCGATCTTCCAGGAAATCAGCGTCCCCGCAAAGGTCACGACGCCGTTTAGCAGGATCATCACCGCCGCGATGCCGTCGATGCCGAGATGCAGCGTGATCCCGTTCTCGCCCAGGATGCCGACGTTCTCCAGCCAGTCGTAGCGCAACTGGAAGAGGAACTGCTCCGTGTCGCTCGCCTTGTAGTCGATGAATACGTAGAGCGAGATCGCGAACAGGACCGCGCCCGAAAGCACCGCGATCTGGCGCACCAGCATCTTGCGGTCGCCCGGCACGAACACCAGCAGCACCGCCGTCAGCAGCGGTATCAGAATCAGCGCTAAGAGAGCGTGTCCTTGCTCCACGTTATCCCTTCACCGAGTAGCTAACGATCGCCAGCACAACGACGCCGATGATCATGGCGAGCGCGTAGTTCGGAAGCTTGCCGGTCTGCGTCAGCTTGAGCAGGAAGCCGGTGGCGTTGGTAACCTCGCCGGGGCCATTAACGCCCGTGTCGTTGACCACCATGCGGTCGAAGAGCGCGATGACCTTCGCGAACCCGAGGATGACGTAGTTGATCACCCACTGGTAGAAGTCATCCAGGTAAAACTTGTTCAGGAAGAGCTTGTGGAAGAAGGGGTAGCGCTCCGCCATCTGCTTTGCCGGCGCGGCATCTCCGGCCCAGTAATACTTCATCGCCGCGATCAGCCCGCCGCCCACCAGCGCCATCGAGATGATCGCCATCGGGAAGTCGAACTCGAAGTCATGCGGGTCGGCGACCAGCACGTTTTCTACGGTTTCAAGGAAGCCCTGCCCGAGGCCGATCGCCTCGCCCACCGGCTCGAACACGACAAAGCCCGCGACCGCCGCCAGCGCCGCCAGCGCAATCAGAGGCCACGCCATGATCGGCGCCTGCTCGTGGGCGTGCTCGTGTACGTGGTGGTCCTTGGGCTCGCCCAGGAAGGTCAGCGAGTACACACGCCACATGTACATTGCCGTGATCGGCAACGTGATCAGGATCAGGCCCAGCACCGCGATGTTGAAGTCCTGCGCCTTGACCAGGATCTCGTCCTTGGCAAAGAAGCCGGATAGCGGGAACAGGCCGGCCATCGCCAGTGCGCCGATGAAGAACGTCGCGTTGGTAATCGGCATCTTGCTCTTGAGGCCGCCCAGCTGCGACACGTCTTGCTGCCCGGTCGCGTGGATCACGGAGCCGCAGCCCAGGAAGAGCAGCGCCTTGAAGAAGGCGTGGCAGAACAGGTAGAGCATCGCCGCGCCGACACCTGCTTCGCCGAAGCCGAGCGCCACCATCATCAGCCCCAGGCTATTCAGCGTTGAGTAGGCGACGACGCGCTTGATGTCGGTCATCACCAGCCCCATGAACACCGAGAGGAAGGTCGTGATCAGGCCGATGACGACGACGAAGTACAGCGCCCCGTCGTACGACGCTTCGAACAGCGGCATGACACGCGCGACCAAGTAGATGCCGGCCACGACCATCGTCGCGGCGTGGATCAGGGCGCTAACCGGAGTCGGGCCCTCCATGGCGTCCGGCAACCAGACGTGGAAGGGGAACTGGGCGCTCTTGCCCATCGCCCCGCCGAACAGGAACAGCGTTGCCATGGTCAGGTAGCCCTGATCGAAGCCTCCCTCCTCCGCCATGTGGAAGATCTCGCTCATGTCGAAGGTGCCCGCCTCGCGCCACAGCAGCACGATGCCGATCAACAGAAGCACGTCGCCGATACGGGTGGTGATGAATGCCTTCTTCGCCGCCTCGGCCGCCGACCGGCGCTCGTAGTAGTGACCGATCAGCAGGTAGGAGCAGATGCCCACGCCCTCCCAGGTCACGTACAGCAGCAGGAAATTGTCGGCCAGCACCAACGTCATCATCGAGGCGATGAACAGCGACAGCACGGCGTAGTACCAGCCGTAGCGCACTTCGCCCTTCATGTAGCCGACCGAATAGATCTGCACCAGCATGCCCACGAACGTCACCGCCGCGAGCATCACAATCGTGATCTGGTCGACCTGGAAACCGATGCGCAGCAGGAAACCGATCTCCTCGATCTCTACCCAGTCGAAGCCCGAGGTGTTGTTGACCAGCTCCGCGCCCGCGGCCGGCAGCTGGTCGAACAGGTCGACGGCCACCAGCAGGAACAGCACGAAGCTGCCGATTGCGGCGGCGATCGCGACGAAGTCACCCCTGCGCGGCAGATAACCGTGGAACAACGCCAGGATCACGAAGGCCGCGGCGGGCAGCGCCGGAAGCAGCCAGGCTTCCTCCATCGTTACCATTTCAGAGTCGCCACCTCATCGACGTTCGCCGTCCCGCGGTTGCGGAACAGGCGCAGGATGATGCCCAGCGCCAGGCCAACCTCCGCCGCGGCGATGATGATCACGAATACGGCGAAAATCAGGCCCCGGAACAGCTCCGGGTCCGTGTACACCGCGAAGGCGACGAAGTTCACCGCTACAGCGTTGAGCATCAGCTCAACCGCCATGAGTATCTGCACCGCGTTGCGCCGGGCCAAGACGCCGTAGACGCCAAGCGAAAAGATGATCGCCGAGACGAAGAGGAAACTCTCCAGGGGTATCTGCTCGGCGGCAGTTTCCACCTACGCGCCCCTTTTTTCTTCATGCGCGATTACGACGGCGCCGATCAGCGCCACCGTCAGCACCACCGAAACCAGCTCGAACGGTAGCAGCCAGTCGCGGAACAGCGCTCCGCCCAGCGTGTTGATGTTCACCAGCGTCACTTCGCCCACGTCGCGCGGCCACTCCACGTCCAGCACCGCGGTGAGCAGCACGGCCATCAGGAGCATCGAGGCCAGCAAACCGGCGGGCCATTGCGCACCGGCCGGGACGCTGGGCAGGTTCTGATCCCGGCCGCGGGTCAGCATCAGACCGAACAGCAGCAGGACCCCAACGGTGCCGGCGTAGATCAAGATCTGGACCAGCGCCAGGAACTCGTTGGAGAGCAGAATGTAGAAGCCCGCCACACCCAGCAACGACAGGACGAGGAACAGCGCGGCATGCACGATGTTCGGCACCGTGACGACGCCGACAGATGCGACGATCACGACGATTGCCAGGATGTAGAAGACAACCTCGGCTACGGTCACTCAGCCACCCCGGGCGCCAGCCAACCCACCAGACTCTCCGGGGGGCAGCCCCTTTGCGCAGCCAGCGCAATCGACCCCGTCGTCCTCGCTATTCTCACTTAGGCACCCAGGGGCGTATCTGCTTCTCCTTGGACAGCACCATTAGCTGGTCGAGGTCCATGACGAGGTCTTTGCGGTCCACGGTGGACATCTCGTGGCCCGTCCAGGTGTTGTTCATGGCGATGGCGTCAAAGTTGCACACCTCAACGCAGATGTTGCAGCGCATGCAGCGCCCGTAATCGATGTAGAACTCATCGATGATCTTGCGGCGCTTGCTCTTGCCCTCGGCGTGCAGGGGGTTGTCTCTCATGGTCACCGTCATGCACTCAACCGGGCAGGCACGCTCGCAGGCGTGACAGCCGGTGCAGAACGGTTCTTCGATATCGAAGTCCCAGAGCAGGATGGGGAAAGCGCGGTCGCGCTCCGGCACCTTGCGGTGCTGCGTCGGGTACTCGATGGTGACGGGCTTGCGCATCATCGTGCCCATCGTTGCCGTCAGCGAACGCAGCACACCGATCATTGGGCACTCCTCGCAGCGAGCAAGGCGCCGACGCGCTCTTCGCGCGAGGGCTGCCTGGTCGCCCGGTAGATTACATACGCCATCGCCACCAGCAGGGCGCTCGACGTCAGGAACAGCAGGACGTCGCGCAGCTCCTCAGACGGCTTATACGTCACGACAATACCGTTAATCATCACCTGGAGAAAGCCGAACGGAAGCAGGATCTTCCAGCAGAAGCTCATCAGCTGATCGATACGCAACCGGGGGAAGCTGGCGCTGATCCACATCATCACCAGGATCAGGAAGAAGGACTTGGTGAACATCAGGAACAGCTGATAAACAAAGTCGAAGTCGCCCCAGAAGTCGGACGTGCCCCAGGGGAACTGCCAGCCGCCCAGGAAGACCAGCGAGCCCAGAACCGAGAAGCCCCAGAGGCCCGCGTACTCGGTCAGCGCGAAGATGATGCTCCAGCGGATGCCGCTGTACTCCACCCACGGCCCGCCGACCAGCTCAGACTCGCCGATCGGGATGTCGAACGGCCG
>CAZNHI010000160.1:0-5895 GCA_964572535.1 uncultured Dehalococcoidia bacterium | reverse complement strand
TCCGACTGACGGGCGCGGACGATGCCGCCGTCCGGGAAGTACGCGGCGGCGGCGATGGGCGGTGCGTTGTCAGCCGCACGCAGCGCCGCGTCCCAGTAAGCAGAGGTCACGATGAAGGACTCGCCGGCTGGCTTTGGGCCGACGTAGGGCGGCGGCTGGTTAAGGCGGCGCTGAAAGGCGTCGGCGTCCGCGGGGGCGAGCCGCAGCGGTTGTGAGACTCCGGGGATCTGGATTTCGACGCTGAGGATCTCGAGGTTGGCGCTCGCCCCGGAGGCGCCGAGCCAGAGGATGAGGACAAGCAGCAGCAGAAACCCCGGCCGCGCGATCACGAGACGGAGGATAGCGCGCGCGGCGGCTTCGAAACAGGCGTGAGGTCGCTAGCGAGGGTTACGACGAGGCGCGTAAGATGATGGCTCCGAGGAAATACTCGATGACGGCCAGCGTTGTCACCTTCACCACCCAGATGGGCACCGGCGGCAGCAGGATCGCCCGCGCTGTCGCTGAGAAGCTGCGCTTCCGCTACTACGACTGGGAGGTGATCTCGCAGGCCGCAAGTGCAGCCGGCGTCTCGCCGGAGGTGCTGGCCGTGGCGACCTCTGAGCGCTCGCCCGGCTTCTTCGAGCGCATGATGGCTCGGCTCGCGGGGCCGGGGGAGGGCGAAGAGGCGTCTTCGGGCCCTTCGCCGCCGCGACCCAACCTGCTGACGTCCGACGACTACCGTCAGTTCATCGACCGCGTAGTGCGCGAGCTGGGCAGCCGCGGCGACGCAGTGATCGTGAACCACTCAGGTCAGGCGGTGCTGCGCGATCTGCCGGGCGTGCTCAAGGTCCTGGTCACGGGCAGTTACGAGCGACGGGCGGAGCGTCTGGCAGTGTCGCAGGGCACGAACGCGACCTCCGCGCGCAAGCTGATCGAAGACTCTGACCGCCAGCGCGCCGACTACTACAAGCGCGTCTACCGCCTGGACTGGCTGAACATGAGCAACTACGACCTGGCACTGAACGTGGACCACGTCTCGCCGGAGCTGGCGGCCGACATGGTGGCGGCGACGGCGCGGGAGATGAGCTAGCGCGTTGGCGGCCGCGCCAGGTAGTTGCGCCAGACCTTGAGCGCGTTCTTCGGCCGGCCGAAGGCATCGTAGAGGCCCATGCTGGCCAAGGCACCGAGGCCGTCGTCCGGGCCCACGTCGGGGTCGCGGGCCAGGAACCAGACCAGTAACGGGGACCTCAGCTCCTCCGCTGCCGCGAAGATGCGATACATGAACGCTACCTGCGAGACGTCGTCGTCGAGGCCGTCGTTGCGAGAGGCCCAGCCGGCCGAGAAGAACGCGATGGGCTTGCCGGTCTGCTCCGCTAGAGCGCCGTAGTAATCAGCCGGCATCTCCTGGATGCTGGGGAAGGCCGCGCGCGGGAAGGTGGAGACGGCGAGCAGGTCAAGCTTCGGCTGGAAGCGGTCGATCAGGCTCCAGGCGGGCTGCGAGGGAGCGCCGCGATTGAGGATGCCAAGCACGTTTTCGTACTGGAATGTGGGGAAGACGAGCGTGTTGGGAGAGACCTCCTTCACCGCGTCGTAAGCCTCGAAGTAGACGCTGACGAAGTTGCGAAACTCGGCGTCTCCCTTGCGGGTGTAGTAGAGATCGACCTCGACGCCGAGCGCCATGTAGGCCGGCTTGTAGTTGAGCGCCAGGTACTTGGCATAGGCGATGAAGGAGGCGCGGACGTCCTTGTCTGAGAAGTCGCGCCCGGCCATCGAGTCTGGCAGGCCGGCGAGCGCGCCGCGGTCCGAAGGCTGAGTCGGGTCGACGGCGAGCAGGAGGCGTAGGTCGTTCTGACGCGCCAGGTCGCGTTCAAGGCGCGTGAGACGCTCGGTGCGGGGAGAGATGCTGCCACCGGGGACGAAATCAGCCCAGGGAGGCGCGCGCTGGATCAGGATGACCTCGCCCAGCTGCCCTGCGAGCGCGAAGGCCTTGCTGTAGGCATCCTCGGAGGCCTCAACCGGCAGGGAGCTGACGCCGAGCTGGAAGGATCGCGGCGGCAGGGAGGCGTCGGTGGTGGCGACGGGTTCAGCTGTCCCGGCGGGCGAGGCATCGTCGCCACCGCAAGCGCCAAGGAGCACCCCCAAGGCCAGAAGGGCGGCGATCGCAGGGAGGCGGAATCGAGCGCGCAGCACGAGCCTAGGTTACTACCGGTTTGACCGCGTAGGGCCGGAGCGATAGAATTTACGTGCGAATCCTTGGCTGGCTGTGGGAGCCGCGTCCGGATCAAGAGAGGGCCGTTTGGAGAGCCTCAACGAGGCCTGCGGCGTCTTTGGGGTGTATGCCCCGGAGGAAGACGTCGCCCGAGTCACCTTTTTCGGACTCTATGCTCTACAGCATCGAGGCCAGGAAAGCGCAGGCATAGCCACTACTGACGGTTCCGGGATCAAAGTCCGCAAGGACATGGGACTAGTCTCACAGGTCTTCCAGGAGGAAGACCTCTTGCATCTCCAGGGATTCGCCGCCGTGGGCCACACGCGCTACTCGACCACCGGCTCCAGCCGCCTCGAGAACGCGCAGCCGTTCCTGGTCGAAGGGCCGAACGGCGTGATCGCGCTGGGCCACAACGGCAACATCATCAACGCAGACATGCTGCGCGTTGACCTAGAGGCCGAGGGCCGCGTCTTCGAGACGTCTACCGACTCAGAGGTCATCGCCCACCTGGTCGCGACGGCGCCGGGGTTGGACTGGGGCGAGCGTCTGAGCTACGTGATGCGCCGCGCCCACGGCGCCTACTGCCTGACGATCCTGACCGAAGACGGCGTGATCGCGGCGCGCGACCCGCTGGGCATCCGGCCGCTATCGCTGGCGGAGCTGGACGGCGGCTACTGCTTCGCGTCTGAGACCTGCGCCTTCGACCACCTGGGAGCGCGTCTGATCCGCGACGTGGCGCCAGGCGAGACGATATTGATCGACGGCGAGGGCGTACACAGCTACCCGATGCCGTCGGCTACGGCCCTGAGCAACGAGGCATCGCAGGAGGAGGCGTTCTGCGTCTTCGAATACATTTACTTCTCGCGTCCGGACAGCTACCTGCGCGGCCAACGCGTCTATCCGGTGCGCATGGGCCTGGGCGTGCAGCTGGCGCGCGAACACCCCTGCGACGCCGATATCGTCATCGGCGTGCCGGACTCTGCGACCGCCGCGGCCGTGGGCTACGCACGCGAATCCGGCATACCGTTCGCCGAGGGGCTGGTGAAGAACCGCTACGTGGGGCGGACGTTCATCATGCCGGACCAGCGCATCCGCGACCAGGGAGTGCACCTCAAGTTCAACCCCCTGCGCGAAATCCTGGAAGGCCAGCGTGTCGTCGTCGTGGACGACACAATTGTCAGGGCGACGACGGTGCGCCACGTGATCAAGATGCTCCGCGATGCGGGCGCCAGCGAGGTGCACATGCGGATCACGGCGCCGCCGATCACTCACCCATGCTTCTTCGGCATCGACATGGGGCGGCGCTGGGAGCTGATCGCGGCCAAAGAGACGATCGAGGAGATCAGGCAGGATATCGGTGCGGACTCGCTGGGCTACCTGACGGCGCAGGGACTGGTGAGCTCGCTCGGCCAGCCCGCGGACAGCCTGTGCATGGCGTGCTTCACGGGCCACTACCCGATGGCGGTGCCGCAGGAGCTGGACAAGCTGGGCCTGGAGCCGCCGGCCTGGGCGCGCGACCGCCACGAAGTCGTGTGGGAACCGCACGAGGTCCTGCCGATGGTGTCGCAACCGTCGCAGCAGATACCGCTGCGTCAGCCATCGCGCGAAGTCGGGGCGTAATGTAAAAGCCCGGGCGCCGGGCTGTGCAGAACCAGATGCGAACCGCCGGATGAAGCCGGCGGCGTTTCGTTCTAGAAGATGGATTGAATACAGCTCGGGTTAAGCCCGAGGCATAGGGGCGAGCAGCGTTGGGCGAAAAAAAGGCTCCTCTGACTTACGCCGGGGTGGGCATCAACCTGGAGAAGCGCCGCCAGACGGTGGAGCGCTACCGCGACGTCACGCGCGGCGCCACCCGTCCCGAGGTGCTGAGCGGCGTCGGGCCGTTCGGCGGGCTGTTCGCGCTGGGCAACAAGTACCGCGACCCCGTGCTGGTCTCCAGCACCGACAGCGTCGGCACCAAGGTGAAGCTGGCGGCGCTGGTCGGCCGCTACGAGGGGCTGGGACACGACGTGGTGAATCAGTCGGTAAACGACGCGCTGACCACCGGGGCCGAGCCGCTGTTCTTCCTGGACTACATCGCCAACTCGGACCTGACGCCGGACCAGAAGGTGGAGATGGTGAAGGGCATCGCGGGCGCTTGCGAGGCGGCGGGCTGCGCGCTGCTGGGCGGCGAAACGGCGGACATGCCGGACATCTACCGCCCCGGCGACTTCGACCTGGCGGGCTTCGTGGTCAGCGTGGTCGAGCGCGACGAGATCATCGACGGCTCCGGCATCGTGGCGGGCGACCTGCTGTTCGGCCTGGCATCGAACGGGCTGCACACGAACGGCTACTCGCTGGCGCGACCGGCGCTGGGCATCGGCATGGACGCGTCGAAGGCGGACGCGGACCGCGAGCGCCTGCTGCGCTTCGAACCGGAGCTGAGGGAGTCGCTGGCGGACGCGCTGCTGAAGTCCCACACGCTGTACACGACGGCTGTCAAACCGGCCCTGCGACTGATCAAGGGCATGTCGCACAACACCGGCGGCGGCTTCGAGGAGAATCTGCCGCGTATGCTGCCGGACGGCCTGGGCGCGCGCCTGAACAAGGGCTCGTGGCCGGTACCGCCGATCTTCCCCTACATCCAGCGCGCAGGCGGCATCGAAGAGGCGGAGATGTACCGCGTGTTCAACATGGGTCTGGGCTTCGTGATCGCCGTATCGCCGGACGCGGCGGGCCGGGTGCAATCGCTGGTGCCGGGGGCGCTGCGGGTGGGTGAGGTAGTTAAGGGTTCTGGCGTGATAATTGAGTCATAGCAGCCGGAGATGCTGACGCGGGAAGAGATGCGCGCGGCCGGGTTGACTGCCGCGGAAGCGATCGCAGCCCACAAGCAGGCCTCCGTCCGCAGAGAGTTTCCGGGCCAGTATTATGAGAGCAGGCTCGAAGAGATTGAGGTGGCCGCATCTGGAGGAGATAGAGCCGCCAAGAAGGCCCTCAAGTTGCTCTTCGGCAAAAGGTTCGACAAATGAGTGAGACACCCGCCTGGTTTGCCGCCCGCCTGCTGTTCGAACGTAGCTTTGACAGTGGCGCCTCGGCTCCCGCCCTCTATGAGGAGACTGTCGTCCTGCTTAAATCTATGTCTGGCATGGCAGAGGCCGAAAAGAAGGCAGCGAAACTCGGCAAGAGCTCGAGCCATCAATACAAGAACCCTGACGGCGAAACGGTAGCGTGGACCTTCAAGGAAGTCCTCGAAGTCCTCAGATTGAACGACACGGAGATCGACGAGGGCAGCGAGGTTTATTCCCGGTTCCTGAACGCCAAGGCTCTCAAGCATCTCCGCGCCTCGCTCGCAGCCGAGTAATGCGCGCTTTTCTACCACCACCCAGCGCTAATGACCTCGCGACCGGGCTGAAGGGCCTGGGGTGGGAGGTCGCGGAGTCTGGCGGGGCTGAGGGCTGCGACCTCGTCGCGGTGAACCTGAAGGCGTTTGAGCCGGGCGATGCGGTAGACGTCGCTGGCGTGGCAGCGCTGCGGGCCGCGGCGGCGAAGCACGAGACCGTGATCGTGCTGTGCGACCCGTCGGACTACGAGGCTACGCTGGCGGCGCTGAAGGACGGCGGCGTCTCGCAGGAGCAACGGCGGGCGCTGGCGGCGAAGGCGTTTCAGCACGTCGCCCTCTACGACACGCTGGTGGCGCGCTACCTGCGCGACGGGGTCGAGGCCTGGCC
>CAZNHI010000159.1:0-5912 GCA_964572535.1 uncultured Dehalococcoidia bacterium | reverse complement strand
ATCAGCGCCAGCCCGTGACGCGCCGCAATCTTCTGCAGCGCCGCGATCTCGCACAGCCTGCCGTAGAGGTGCACCGGCAGCAGCGCCTTCGTCCGCGGCGTCACGGCCTTTTCGACCCGCGCCGCGTCGATGTTGCCGTCCTCGCCCACGTCGACGAATACGGGCGTAGCGCCAATGGCCAGGATCATGTTCGCAGTCGCCTGGAAGCTGAACGCGGTCGTGATCACTTCGTCGCCCTGACCGACGCCGTGGACCAGCAGCGCCAGGTGCAAAGCCGCGGTACCGCTGGACACCGCCACCGCCTCCCTCGTCCCGGAGACCTGCTGCGCAAACGCCTCCTCGAAGCGACGCGTCACAGGGCCGTTGACCAGCTGCCCGGAATCCAGCACCGCGAGCACTGCCTCGCGCTCCGCATCCCCGATCAAGGGCTGCGAAATGCGGATCATGGGTGCTCCGGCAACGGCGGCAGGTCGTAGGTACGGTCGCAGTGGGCGCAGTACAGCGTCTCGCCCCGCGGTGCCAGCGTGCGTCCGCAGGCGCAGGCATAGCCTGTCAGGCGCGCCGGGTTACCCGTCACCAGCCCGTGGTCCGGCACGTCGCGGCTCACCACCGCGCCCGCCGCGACCATCGCCCAGCGGCCGATTGTGATGCCCGGCAGGATCACCGCACCAGCGCCAATCGACGCTCCTTCACGCACCAGCGTTGGCAATACGCTCCAGTCGCCGTCCTCAGACACGGCGCCCTCCGGCGTAACCGCACGCGGCGTTTTATCATTGGCGAAGGCGACGTGCGGCCCCACGAACACCCCGTCCTCGATCGTCACGCCGTGGTAGACGCTGACTCGGTTCTGCAGCTTGCAGCGATTGCCGATCACCACACCCGCGTCGACGTAGACGCCGTAGCCCAGGTTGCACTCCGCGCCGATCACCGCCCCTGCGCGTACGTGGGCGTGATGCCAGATGCGCGTCCCTGCGCCGACCTGCGCGCCGTCTTCGACCTCAGCGGTGGGGTGGATCACGCTCGAGTACCTCGACGATTCGGGCCGCCGTGTGTCCGTCTCCAAACAACGGTGGCGGTGGCGTCTGCGGACGGGGTCTCTGCGCGGCCTCGACGATCTTGTCGGCGTCCGCTCCGGCCAGCACGTCCCAGCCGGTCGTCAGCGACTCCGGCCACTCCGTATCGTCTCGCAGCGTAACAGACGGCACCGAAAGGAAGTAAGCCTCGCGCCGCACGCCGCCGGAGTCGCTGAGGATCGCCCTTGCGTTGCGTTCCAGCGCCAGCATCTCGAAGTAGCCTACCGGGTCTACTGCCCTCACGTTGGCCGGCAGCTCAATCGACGCTTCGGCCAGCGCTACCTTCGTGCGTGGGTGCAGCGGCAACACCATCGGCGCGCCCAGCCTGCCAAACGCCGCGAATATCGAGCGCATTGCCCCGGCGTCGTCCGTATTCGCCGGCCTGTGCACGGTCGCCAGGTAGTAGGCGCCGGCCTCGACCCCGTAACGCGCCAGTACCTCCGCCTCGATCGCCCTCACCCGCGGCAGCGCCGTCAGCAGCGAGTCGTACATCAAGTCGCCCACCTGGTGCACTCCGCGCGTGATGCCCTCGCTGCGCAGGCAATCGGCCGAGGCCGCTGTGACGCAGAACAGATAGCGGGAGACGTGGTCGGTTAGGACGCGGTTGATCTCCTCCGGCATGGCCCGGTTGTTGCTGCGAAACCCCGCTTCGACGTGCGCTAGCGGCAGATTGAGCTTCGCCGCAGTCAGCGCGCCCGCCAGCGTCGAGTTTGTGTCGCCGTAAACCAGCACGAGGTCCGGCTTCTGCGTCACAAGCACCGGCTCCAGCGCCTCCAGCATGCGCGCAGTCTGCACAGCGTGGCTTGCCGAGCCGACGCCGAGGTTGGCGTCCGGCGCTGGCAGGCCCAGCTCACGGAAGAAGACGTCAGACATCAGGTCGTCGTAGTGCTGGCCGGTGTGCACCAGCACCTCTTCGTGGCGCTCGCGCAGCGCCCGGCTCAGCACCGCAGCCTTCACAAACTGCGGCCTCGCACCGACAACCGAAACGATCTTCATGAGAATCGGAGGTACCGATGCGCAGCCATGGCCTCTACTGCTCTCGAGGCGCTTCTGCAGCCTCTGCTTTAGCATCCGCCTCGGCCTCTGTCTGCTCGAAGCGCGCCAGGGAGTGCAGCCGCGCCGGCAGGTTGCCGGGACGCTTGCGCAGGTCGACCTCCAGCTCGCGGATACCGGCCCGCAGCTCCGCGCCCACGAAGCTTAGCGACGACATCGCGGCCTGCACCTTGGCGTGCGACGTGGGCTGCAGCGTCTCCTGCTCGCCGATCAGCGCCTCGGTCAGCTTCTCGCCGGGGCGCAGGCCGGTGTAAATGATCTCGATGTCTTTGCCCGGCTCCAGGCCGCGAGAGCGGATCATGCGCTCCGCCAGCTCGACGATGCGTATTTCGTCGCCCGTATCGAGCAGGAAGATGTCGCCGCCTCGCGCCAGCGCCGCCGCCTGGATCACCAGCCCCGCGACCTCGCTGATCGTCAGAAAGTAGCGCGCCACCTCCGGGTCCGTGACGCGCACTGGGCCTCCGGCCTGGATCTGGCGCGTGAACAGCGCCAGCACCGTGCCGCGCGTATCGATCACGTTGGTCAGGCGCACGGAGCAGAACTTCGTGCGCCCCTTGGGCATCGAGCTGGTCAGCAGTTCGCCGATGCGCTTCGAAGCGCCGTAGATGCTGGTCGGGTTGACCGCCGTGTGGCTGGAGAGGAAGACCACCTCCTCCGCCTGCACCGCCTGCGCAGCCTCGAACACGTTCAGGGTGCCCAGTACGTTGGTCTCGAAGGCCTGGTCCGGGTTCTCCTCCATCATGCCGATGTGCTTGTAGGCGCCGAGGTGGAATACGACCTGCGGCCGCGATGCCTCAAAGATCGCGTCCAGCTTCTGACGGTCGGAGATGTTACACAGCCACGGCTTGATCGGCGTCGCGCCGCCTGCCTTCTGGTTGAGCTCGACGCGCAGCTCGTGCAGCCCCGTCTCGTTCATGTCGATCAGGTGCAATGCCGACGGCCCGTATTCGAACACCCGCCGTGTCAGCTCCGCGCCGATCGAGCCCGCGGCGCCCGTGATCAGCACGACGCGGCCCGAGATCGTGGCGCGGCAGGCCCCTTCGTCGACGTCCATGGGCTCTCGCGCCAGCAGGTCCTCCATCGTGATCTCGCGCAGCTCGCCACTCTGTGCCCTGCCCTCCATCACGTCCGCCGCCCCGGGCACGAGGCGAACAGGCACCTTCGCAGGCTCGATCAGCGACAGCACCTCCTGTAGCTCGCGCGCCGTCTGGCCCGGCAGCGCGATCGCGACCAGGTCGACGTGGTGCTTTTCGATCACCTGGGGTATGTCTGCGAGCCCGCCCGCGACGGTGATGCCGTGCACGCGTTTGCCGCGCAGCCCCGGCTCATCGTCCACGAAAGCGACCGCCTGGTAGGGCTGAGAGCGGTTGTCGCCCAGCTCCGCGGCCAGCCGCTGTCCCGTGTCGCCCGCCCCAATGATCAACACGCGCTGTCGCGGCGTGTCGGAGCCCAGGGCGCTGCCCGTGGAGCCCCAGAGGCGAGGCAGCATGCGCGCGGAGCCGTGACCCAGCAGGATGAAGGCGGCGCTGATTACGTTCACTGTCAGGGGGATGTGGCGTGTGGGCAGCAGCGCGTTTACCACCAGGATGCCCGCGGTCACCAGCGCCACCGCGACTGCGAGCAGCAGGGCGTCTTTCAGGCTGGCGTACTGCCAGGCGGTACGGTACACGCCTAGAGCCTGGTAGCCCAGGATGTACGAAACGCCAATCAACGGCCCGGCCCAGGCCAGCGTGCGCCAGGACACACCTGGCACCTCGCCGTCGAACTTCAGGGACAGGGCGATGCTGTACGCGATCAGGACGATCGCGATATCGAAGATCAGGACGAGGACGGCTCGGCCCGCCTGGCCAACGCGTCCGTTACTGGTTGCGTCCTTCATCGCGCTCCCTCACGCCTCAACACGACTCCAAGTGTCTTGAGCAGGATGCGTATGTCCCCCGCAAACGAGCGCTTGTCCACGTACTCGAGGTCGAACGCCATTGTCTCAGAATATGTCAAGTCCGCGCGACCGTTGACCTGCGCCAGCCCGGTGATCCCCGGCTTGACGCTGTGCCGCCGCCGCCACTCCGGCAGGTACTGCGCCACCAGCTCCGGCTCGTCCGGCCGTGGCCCGATGATGCTCATCTCACCCCGCAGCACGTTGAGCAGGTTCGGCAGCTCATCCAGACTCGAAGCGCGCAACACGCGGCCGATGCGCGTTTTCTGGCCCCTGGGTGTGAACACAAACGACTCGATATCACTAACGGCCTCTTCGACGCGCTGCTCGCCGGCCTCGGGCACCGTCATTGAACGGAACTTCATCACTTCGAACAGCTCTTCGTCCTTGCCGACGCGCTTCTGCCTGAACAGCACCGGCCCCGGCGACTCCAGCTTGATCAGCAGCGCGATCAGCCCTATCAGCGGGCTCAGCACGGTCAGCCCCAGCGCCGCCACCACGATGTCGAAGGCCCGTCTCTGCATCTCGTCATCCCTGGCCATGCGCGTGCCCTCGGCCTCTGATGGCATAAGCGGGGGTGGCGAATGCGCGGCCCCCCTGCTGGTGCTCCCCCAGACCCTGCATTGCTCGAAATAGCCGGGGGTAGCGGGGGCGCAGCCCCTGCGCGGCGGGCTTGAGGGGTGCTCGTGCAGCAAGTCGTCGCCGCGAAGCAAGCGAGGGTAGCGGTAGTGCCAGCGCTGCGCGGAGGTACATGGAGCGCTCGTGCAGCAAGTCGTCGCCGCGAAGCAAGTAGGGGTAGCGGGGGCGGAGCCCATGCGCGGGGGGCCTGGGGGGTGACCCCCCAGCTTCCCTCTTATCAAAGGGGGGTGGGGGCGACGCAGCGCGCCGGCGCTGCGCAGCAGGCCTGGCGAGACGCGGAAGCAGGCCTGTCTTACCCAAGAATCTCGCCCACGGCCGAAACGACCCGCTCCACGTCCCCCTCGCTCATCTTCGGGAACAGCGGCAGCGACAGGATGCGCTCGAACTCCGCCTCACAGACCGGATAGTCGCCCGCCTTGAAGCCGTAGCGCTCGCGGTAGTAAGGATGGTAGTGCACCGGATAGTAGTGCACAGATGTGCCGATGCCGCGCTCCTTCAGCCCCGCGGCCAGCTCGGCGCGCGTCACCTTGGCATCCCGCAGCCTGATCACGTAGAGGTGCCAGTTCGAGGTCACGTCGGCGCGCACCGTTGGCGTCTCGATCTGCGCCAGACCGGCGAAGGCACGCGTGTAGTGCCCCGCCAGCACGCGACGCTTCTCGTTGAACTCCGGCAGCCGCCGTAGCTGCCCCAACCCGATGCTCGCCAGCAGGTCGAACATGCCGTAGTTGAAGCCCGGCGCGCTCATCGTGTAAAACAGCCGGTTCGCCTCCTCCGAATAGCGGTTCCAGGCGTTGGAGTCGAGGCCGTGGTTGCGCAGCGCGATAATCTGGTCCGCCAGCGCCTTGTCGTTGGTCGTGACCATGCCGCCCTGGCCCGTCGTCATGTTCTTCACCGGGTAGAAGCTGAACGACGCGAGGTCGCTGATGTTGCCGACCCTGCGCTCCTTGTAGCTGGACCCGGCTGCCGTGGCAGCATCTTCGATCACCGTCAGGTTGTGGCGTCGCGCGATGTCCAGGATCTCGTCCATGCGACACGGAATGCCGGCGTAGTGCACTGGCATCAGCGCCTTGGTCTTCGGCGTGATCCGGCGCTCGATCTGCTCCGGGTCGATGTTCAAGTCGTCGGCGCAGATGTCGGCCAGCACCGGCGTCGCGCCGGCGTGCAGGATGACGTTGGCGGTCGCCGCGAAGGTCAGCGGCGTCGTGATCACC
>CAZNHI010000158.1:0-5917 GCA_964572535.1 uncultured Dehalococcoidia bacterium | reverse complement strand
GAAGCGGAGATCGCGCGCGCAGGCCGGGCGCTGCCTGCGGGCCGCATGTGTGAGCCGGAGGACGTCGCGCGCGTGACCTGCTTCCTGGCCTCGGAGGCCTGCAGCTACGTCCAGGCCAGCGCTATTTACATGGACGGAGGCGCGCGCCGCGCCACGCCCTGACCGGGCTTAGACCTCGAACGGCAAGTCGTAAAGCTCGACGACGTTCTTGGCGGTCATGAGGTAACGCTCGTTCGGGGTGCAGTCCGCCATGATGCGGTCGAGCACGGCCTGCGATTCCGGGAAGACCGAGTCGCCGTGAGGGTAGTCGCTGCCCCACATCAGCGTCTCCGGGCCGATCCTGTCGCGCGTCAGGATGCCGATGGGGTCGTCTTCGAAGGTGATGCGGAAGTTCTGCCGCCAGTAGTGGCTAGGCTTGTTCGGGATCGCCGGATACATGCGAGTCCCGCCGCGGCGCTTGTACACCCAGTCCAGGCGCTCCAGCATGTGCGCCGTCCAGCCCGTCTCGAATTCCGTGATCACAAATCGCAGGCCGGGGAAGCGCTCGCAGACGCCTGAGTGAATCAGGTCGGCAATTGTAAACATGGCGCCGGCGAAGGCGAGGGCGTAGCCGGCGTGGAAGTTGGGCAGGCCGTGGTTCTCCGTCGCGCCGGTGAAGATGTGCATTGTCAGCGGCATCTTCAGCTCTTCGGCGGCGGCCCAGAACTTGTCGTACCAGGGGTCGGAGTAGGGTCGGCTCGGCGGCGCCGTTGCCGGGATGCCGAGGCCGACGTGCCCCGCCTTCTTGACGCGCTCCATCTCCGCGATCGCGTCGTCCAGGTCATAGAGCTGCACAGAGGCGAGCCCGAAGAGCCGGTCAGGCGCCTGGGAGACGTAGTCCGTGACCCAGTCGTTGTAGCTGGCGAAGGTGGCCTTCAGAATCTCGAGGTCCTCGATCTGGTAGACGTTGAAGATCAGGCTGGGGTACAGCACCTCGGCGTCGACGCCGTCCAGCTCTTCGTCAGCCATGCGAGCGGTGATGTCGTAGACACCGGGCCGGGCGAGTTCGTAACCCTTCTTGCGCAGCTCCAGCGCGTCAGGGCTGCCGAAGTCCTGGCCTGCCTGCAGGAAACCACCGATGGCGATGCCCAGCTTGCCGTTCCCGAGATCGAGGCGCGGGCCCTGCTCCTCGGTCATCCTGATGCGAGGCGCTCGCTCCCCGAAGCGCTTCTCCAGGGGAGCGAAAAGCTCCGGCGGTTCGACGATGTGCGAGTCCGACGAGATGCACAGCTGCTTGGCCATGGTTGCCCTCCCGTGTCAACGGATGGTGATAGCCTATTCCACGGCGGGAGGTTGTCAATCAGGTCCGCCTACGCTTTGGTATGCTGGCGCCAGAGGAGGAACAAGGATGCCACCACTGGTTGTAACTGGAGCAATGTGTGCGTGCACGTTTGGAGTTGCGCCGTCAACTTTGATGGTGCAGCCAACGAATATGGTGATGGCGGGGAGCCTGCCGGCCGCGTCGGTGCAGGACAACATAGCAATGTCCAACATTATGCCGTTTGGCATGTGCATCACCCCGAGCAACCCCCAGGTCGCTGCCGCCACCTCTGCTGCGCTGGGGGTCCTGACGCCCCAGCCCTGCATCCCGGTGATCACCGGGCCATGGATGCCCGGCGCGTCGAAGGTGCAGATCCGCGGCGCTCCGGCGCTGCACAACGCCTGTATGGCAATGTGCGCGTGGGGCGGAGTCATCTCCATCACCAGCCCGGGACAGTTCGTGGTCCAGGTTATCTAGCACTCCCCAGGCCTTCCGAATACGGTCGCCGACGTTCCCAGATGCGACCGTTAACACGACGCGGTGCGTAATAAGCGCGCCGCCGCGGCGTTCCATCTTTGTAGGCAAGTTGTAGGAACCCAGGGAGGCACCCCGCTTGAGACTCCCCTTCTTTGGACGAAACGATTCAAACCACGACGCGATCATGGACAAAGCCTCGCGCGAGGTGGAGTCGGGCCGACGCCTGGCGATGTTCGACAGGCAGACGGGCCTTTACGCTTACTGGTACCTCGTGCGCCGCTTCGAAGAGGAAGCGCGGCGCGCCGAACGCTACACCCGGCCGCTCACGGCGATGCTGATTGAGGTCATGCAGCACGAGGCGTACCGCATCCAGGACGAAGTCACTGCCTGGCTGGAACAGGAGCTACGCGGCACCGACCTCGCGAGCCACCTCGGCGATGGACGCTACATCGTAATGCTGACCGAGACCGCGTTGGCCGACGGCGCGGCGCTGGCGGCCAGGATGGCAGAGCGCTTCCCCAGGACTCTGGCGATCGGCCTGGGCTGCTGCCCGGAAGACGGCGCCAAGCTGGACGAGGTCAAGAAGGCGGCCGAGCGCCGCGCCCACGGCAACTGGGCCCTCGCGGTCTGAGACCCTATCCCCTGTCTGAACGCATGTGGATGCGCGTGTAAGATACGCGGCATGAAGCTAGGCGTGTTCTTCGAGTGGCCTAACCCCGAGATCAGCGACTGGAAGCGGCTTTTCGAAGAGGGCATCGAGCAGATCCAGCTGGCCGAAGAGCTGGGCTTCGACTATGTATTCATCGCCGAGCACCACTTCTCCAACTACGGCATGTCGCCGGCGCCGCTGTTGCAGGCGCTGGCGATCGCTGAGCGCACGCAGCGCATCAGGATCGGCACGGCGGTGCTGGTGCTGCCGGTGTGGCAACCGCTGCGCCTGGCGGAGGAGATCGCCGTCCTCGATAATCTCACGAACGGGCGTTTCTTTTGCGGCATCGGCCGCGGTTACCAGCCCCACGAGTTCGCGCGCTTCGGTGTCACGACGGACGACTCGCGCCAGCGATTCAGCGAGTGCCTGGACGTGCTCTACAAGGCCTGGACCTGCGACACGTCCTTCACCTACGACGGCGAATACTTCAAGCTGCCGCACGACACCGTCGTCTGGCCGAAGCCTCTGCAGAAGCCGCACCCGCCGCTGATGATCGTGGGCACCAGCCCTGACACGTTGCGTATCGCCGCTGAACGAGACTTCGCGGCCCTGGTCAGCGGTTTCGGTGGGCCCGAAGGCGTTCGTAGCGCTGCTCGCGAACTGATCTCGCAGCGCGTTGCAGCGGGACGGCCTGCCGAGACCTGGGAGCTGGGCGCGCAGACGATCTGCCTGGCTGCGGACAGCAACGAGGCGGCGCGAGAATCGATGCGCTACGCGCGCTGGCAGAATCGGGCCGGGCGGGCGCTGAACCGCCTCGACGTCGTGGACGGGCGGGTGCAGCAGAAGCCTTATGAGGGCGAAGCCGACGACGAGGGCTTCTGGAACGCACTGTTCTACGGCGACCCCGACCGCGTCCGGGGCAAGTACCTCGACCTCGCAGCCGCCGGAGCGACCTTCGCGAGCTGCTGGATGATGGTTGGCGGCATCCCGCACGAGCAGCTGATGCGCTCGATCCGGCTGATCGGCGAAGAGGTGCTGCCGGCGGTGCACGCAGCGCCGCGGCCTGTCGACATCGCTGCCGAGGCACTGGCGTCTGCGAGCGCCGCGCCGCCGAGGCCGCAGGCGCAGACACCGTCAGACTAGAGAACTACCACTTACGCCAGTGCGTCTTGGCGAATGCCTCCATGAGGCGGTCGTACTGCAACGTGTTGTGCGTACGTAGCGTGGTCATGTCGCGGAAGTAGCGCTGCAGCATTTGCTTCGGCGTCAGGTCCGGCTTCGGTACCGGTATGAAGCCTGCGCGTTCCTGAGTCGAAGCCATGATGGGCGCCCTTTGGCTGTGTGGCTGAATCTCGAGGGATTATAGAGGCAGCGCAGGCGCGTGGCTTTACCGGGATTTAACCCGTCCGCAACGGCCTGGAAACGTCACGAGCCTACGATTGCTTTACCGGTGGGAGACATGATCCCCGCCGCCGGATTGGAGAGGACGCCATGGTGGCATTTAGCGGACACACCCTGATCCAGGAGACCCTGGAGGAGTTGGCGAGCGCGTGGCGAGAAGCCGGATCGCAGTTGTCCTTTGACCTGACGCTGAACTACGGCCGCTGCGCCGTTGACGGGTGCCACGGGATGGCATTCGTGGGCCTGCGTACCGAGCATGGCCCGCGTCCCGTCTGTCTCAAGCACTACAGCATCCTGGACATCCCGCGCGCTAACTGACTGGCATAGAGGCGGACGGCCTGCCCCCCCCGCCGGCTGTGGGCTAGCGCAGCAGATCGATCATGTTGCTGAGGACCGCGGAGTGCCGGGTCTGCAGGTGTTGCGCCTCGACGCGCAGCCGGTCATGATCCCTCGCCATGCCGGCGCGCATGTTGATTACCAGCGCGTTGAACTCGTCCATGACGCGGCGTCTTTGTTCGTCCAGCTCTTCGAATCGCGGTACGTCGTCTTCAGGCAGTCTCATGAAGACATTCTAAGCCTGAGGACGCTTGGGAGCCCCAGCTTTAGGGGTTCAGCCCCCCGACCTGCCGGAAGCCCTCTGCCCGTTTGCCAGTCTCTCTACCAAAGCTCCTTCGAAGCCAGCGCCGCCCCGTCCGAGAGGGCCTGCAACTTGGCCCACTGGATCTGCGGATGAACCCGGGCGGCGTTCCAGCCCTGCGAGAAGCCGCAGTCCGTCCCGCCGATCACGTTCTCCTTGCCCACGACGGACGCGTAGTTCTTGAGGCGCATGGCAACCAGCTCTGGATGCTCGACGACGTTGGTGGTGTGTGCGATCACGCCCGGGATCAGGATCTTGCCGTCCGGCAGCTTGACGTCGCGCCAGACCTCCCATTCGTGCTCGTGACGCGGGTTCGCCGCCTCCACGGAGTAGGCCTGGGCCTTGACGCGCAATAGGATGCCGGCGACCTCGCGCAGGGCGATGTCGGTGCTGTGCGGGCCGTTCCAGCTGCCCCAGCAGATGTGGTAGCGGACTCGATCCTCCGGGATGTTCTGCAGAGCGTGATTGGTGACATCGACGCAGAGGTTGGCGTACTTGCGATAGTCCTGCAGGCCGGCGCCGTTGGCCAGCATGCGGTCGTAAGTGCCGGGCATCTCCGGCGCATCGATCTGCAGCAGCAGGCCGTTGTTGACGATGGTCTCGTACTCGACCTTGAGGGCGTCTGCGACCGCGTAGACGTAGGCCTCCTCGCCGGCGTAGTGCCTGTTGTCTGTGACGTTGCCGACGATAGTCGGTGACGCCGCGGGCACGAACGCCTCGACGACGCCCTCCGCTGCCAGCGCCGCCTTGAAGTTTTCCAGCTCGGTGCCAAGCTCCGCCTGACCCTTGTAGCCCAGGGCGCTGTTGCAGTAGGCTCGTCCGGCGCCCGAGGGCCGGGAGACGCGCTCGACCTCCGGCGGCAGCCACATGGTCGAAGCGAGCGGGTCGTACTGGGCGTAGAAGGCTGCGAAGTCGCGGCGGTCCTTGCCGGGAGCGAGGACAGGCGTAGCGTCGCCGGGCTGCAGCACCGTGGGACGTATGCCCTCCAGGCGGTCATAGAGGTAGCGAAAGAAGCCCGTCTTGCCCTGCTCACCGTCGCTGGGGATGTCGATGCCGGCCTCTTTCTGCCGGTGCACGACGTCCGCGACGGCGGCGCGCACGTTGTTCGCCAGCGCCTGCTCGTCGTAGGGTTGGCCGCTCTCCTTGGCGCGCATCGCCTCGACGATGGACGCGGGCCGCACCAGGCTGCCGACGTGTGTAGTCAGGATGCGGTTATCGCTGCGTCTCATGTCGGGTTACCTCCATATTGAACATGGGGGCTCCGCCCCCAAATCCCCGCTAAAGGGGCGCATGTGGCCTTTGTATTGAAAGATGGGGGCTCCGCCCCCAAATCCCCGCTAAAGGGGCGCATGTGGCCTTTGTATTGAAAGATGGGGCTCCGTCCCCAAATCCCTGCTGAAGGGGCGCATGTGGCCTTTGTATTGAAAGATGGGGCTCCGTCCCCAAATCCCTG
>CAZNHI010000157.1:0-5929 GCA_964572535.1 uncultured Dehalococcoidia bacterium | reverse complement strand
CGTGGGTGAGGCTCGACATCTGCAGCACGCCGTTGTTGCTGGACTTGATCAACTCAAGGCCGGCGCCCGGGTCACCGTAGCCCTGCCAGATCAGCTTGCCGCCTACGGTGGGCGCGCTGGTGTCGGCCGGCTTGGTCGTGTCAGTGGCGGTGTCTGCCTTGTCTCCGTCGCCGCCGCCACAGGCCGCGAGGAAGGCTGCCGCAGCAGCGGTCCCACCTGTTGCGGCGATGGCGCGCCTTCGCGTTAGCCGCGTGTCCAGTACCTTGTCCCAGTAGTTGTTGCTCATTAGTTCCCTTCTTGAGCCAATCGGCTCACTCCCAGGCGCCCCCCGAGATCGGGGCCCTGCATGGGCGTTTGCTACATATACGTCAACGTCCCATGCTTGGATGTCCGCGGATGCAGTCCGTGGCCGTCCAACTATGCGGCAAATCTATGGATGGGACAGCACCTTGTCAATACCAGTATGGAGGTATTGAAAGGTCGTATCATTCAGGAAAAGCAGATACAAACTTTCAAGATCGCAAGTCAAAGAATTGTCAAGGTAGTGACAATATGCGCGCCGAGGAACGGCAAGTATAATGCGCTCGCGTTCGAAGCCTGTGAACTGGGAGGCATAAGTGGCGAGCAGCTACGAGTTCATCAAGTATGAGAAGTCTGACCACATTGCGTATCTGACCCTGAACCGTCCCGAGGTAATGAATGCGCTGCACACGCCGGCTCACGTGGAGTGCGCGGCCGCGCTTGCCGACTTCGAGAACGACACGGACTCGTGGGTGATGATCGTCACGGGCGAAGGGGACAGGGCGTTTTCGGCGGGCATGGACCTGCGCTACCGGCCCCCAGAAGGGGCGCCTCCGGTGCAGATGCCTCCGGGCGGGTTTGCGGGGCTGACTAACCCCCGTCACTGCAAGATCACGAAGCCGATAATCGCCGCGATTAACGGTTACGCGCTGGGGGGCGGCCTGGAGCTGGCGATGGCCTGCGACATCGTGGTTGCGGCTGACACGGCGACCCTTGGCCTGCCAGAGGTGAAGCGCGGGATCATTGCCGGTGGCGGCGGCGTCCACAGGCTACCGCGGCAGATGCCGTTGAAAATCGCCATGGGCTATCTGCTGACGGGTAAGAACATCTCGGCGGAAGAGGCGCATCGCTGGGGGTTGGTGAACGAGGTGGTGCCGGCGGCCGAACTGATGGACGCGGCGCGGCGCTGGGCGGGCGAGGTCACGGAAGCGGCGCCGCTGTCGGTGCGGGCGAGCAAGGAGGCTGCGCTGTTGGGGCGGGAGATGTCGCTGGAAGAGGCGTACAACACGACGTTTCCGGCGACTCAGGCATTGCGCGGGTCGAACGACAGCCGCGAGGGCGTGGCGGCGTTCGGTGAGCGCCGCAAGCCGAACTGGACGGGGACGTAGAGCCCAGAGCGCACAGAGCATAGAGCAGAGGAAGCGATGCAGGGGCAGGCAGGCGGTCCGTTGGAGGGCGTGCGCGTCATCGACCTGACGCAGTGCATCGCCGGGCCGTACTGCACGAAGCTGTTCGCGGACTACGGGGCCGACGTGATCAAGGTCGAACCGCCACGCGCGGGCGACCCGGCGCGATCGATGGGGCCGTTCTTCAAAGACGAGCCGCACCTGGAAGGGTCCGGGCTGTTCCTACATCTAAATACGAATAAGCAGTCGGTGACCGCTGACCTCGAGACAGAGGGCGGGCGAGAGATCGTGCGTCGGCTGGTCAAGGACGCCGATATCCTGGTCGAAAGCTTCCCGCCGGGGGTTATGGCAGCCTGCGGGCTGGACTATGCGACCCTGGAGCAGATCAACCCGCGTCTGGTTATGAGCTCGATTACGAACTTTGGGCAGACGGGGCCGTACCGCGACTACGCGATGAGCGAGATCACCCTGTACGCGCTGGGCAGCACTATGCAGGTAACAGGGCTGCCGGACAGGCCGCCGCTGAAGCTGGCCCTGACGGTGGAGAACATCTACGCCGGCATGGTATCGGCGACGGCGACGATGGGCGCGTTCTTCGGGGCGGTGAACCACGGTGTAGGCCAGCACGTTGACCTGGCACTGATGGAGATCCAGGTGGGCAACCAGGATCGCGCGGTGCAGGGCCACATGATCTATCAATACGTGGGGCGGCCCAACGGCGGCTGGTCGCGCAGTGGCGGCGGCAGCATGGGGCGCAACCTGCTGCCCGTTGGCGTGTACCCGTGCGCGGACGGCTACGTGCAGTTCTTCACGCTGCAGCCGCTGTGGGACCGGGTGTGCAAGATGATCGCGCGGGAGGACCTGATTGAGGACCCGCACTTTCGGGCGCCGGAGAACTTCAGCGAAAACGCGGAGCGCAAAGCCGAGTTCGACGCGATCTTGCTGGAGTGGCTGCTGGTAAGGACGAAGCGCGAGGTGATGGAGGCGGCGCAAGCCTGCGGCTACATGTGCGGCGCCATAAACACTATGGAAGACGTGTTCTCTGATCCGCACCTGGCGGCGCGTGGCTTCCTGGCGGAGGTGGAGCACCCGTACGCCGGCGTGCTCAGGTACCCGGGGGCGCAGTTCAAGATGTCGGAGACGCCGTGGCGGGCCGGGCGGGCGCCGCTGCTGGGGGAGCACACCGAATCGGTGCTGCGGGAGCTGGGCTACAGCGACGACGAGATCGCCGCGTTGCAGGAGCAGGGGGCGATCTGATGCCACCGCTGCCTCTTGCCGGCATCCGCGTGATCGACATGACGGTCGTGTGGGCCGGGCCGTTCGGCGGCGCGCTGTTGGGCGATCTGGGCGCCGAGGTGATCAAGATCGACTCCACCCAGCGGCTCGACCCGAATAGCCGAGGCCAGAACTTCAGCGTCGAGCAGCTGCAGGCAAACGGCGGTAACCCAGCGCCGGACGCGAAGCCGTGGAACCTGAGCGCGAACTTCAACAGCGTGGGGCGCAACAAGAAGAGCGTGACGCTGGACCTGCTGCGGCCGGAAGGCCGCGAAGTCTTCTACCGGCTGGCCAAGAACTCTGACGTATTTATCGAGAACAACGCTCCGGACGTGGTGAAGCGGCTGGGGATCAGCTACGACGTGTTGAAGCAGCACAATCCGGGGCTGATCATGGCGTCCTTGCCGGCGTTTGGCAGCAGCGGGCCGTACAGCCACTTCCGGGCCTACGGGGCGAACATGGAGGCCGTGGTGGGTCACACCCTGCTGCGCCTGTACCCGGACACGGACGCCACTAACGCCACGGGGGTATTCCTGGCGGACGCGGCGGGCGGCGCGACGGGCGCCTTCGCGGTGATGGCGGCGCTGTATCACCGGCGCAAGACGGGCCGCGGTCAGTTCATCGACCTGTCGCAGGCTGAAAACGTGATGCACACGCTGAGCCAGGCTGTGATGGACTACTCGATGAACCGGCGGGTCCACGGCAGCCTCGGTAATCGGCATCTGTATCGGGCGCCGCAGGGCGTGTACCGCTGCGCCGGCGAAGATTCGTGGGTCGCGGTTTCGGTGGGAGATGAAGCTCAGTTCGAGGGACTGTGCGCTGCGATCGGCCGGCCGGAGTTGGCAGAGGACGCGCGCTTCGCGGACGTCGAGGGGCGGCAGCAGCACCACGACGAGCTGGACTCACTCATAGAAGCGTGGACCACCGGCAAAGAGCACTACGATGTCTTCCATGCGCTGCAAGACAAGGGTGTGCCGGCGAGCCCGGTACTGACGGCGGCTGAGGTGTTCGCTGACCCGCATCTGCGCGAGCGCGATGACTGGCAGCAGGTGACACACCCGGCAGCGGGCACCTACTGGCACTACAAGTCGCCGATCCACCACATGTCGAAGACGCCGCTGAACATCCGCAAGCACGCGTCGCTGCTGGGCGAAGACAACGAGTATGTATACAAGGAAGTGTGCGGCTACACGGACCAGGAGTACCGTTGGTTCGTGGAGAACGGACACGCGGGAATGGACGTGGTGGCGAAGCCGAATAGTCAGCAGCAGATGACTAGCAATCGATAGCGGACAGGGAGCGGATAAGCGGATGACACTGATTCAGCGAGCAGCGCGGGTGACTAAACGGAGGTTGGGACGATGAGTCTGAGGGGCAAAGCGGCGATCGTCGGGATTGGCGAGACGCCGCACAAGCGGTCGTGGCCGGGCAGGTCGGCGCTGGGGCTGTGCGCGGAAGTCGCCGCCGAGGCGATCAAGGACGCCGGTCTGCGGCGTGAAGACATCGACGGGCTGATCACGATGGGCGGCATCTACCCGTCGCGCGTGGCGGAGTACATCGGCATCCGGCCGGTGAACTTCGCGGTGAGCGCGGGCTTCATGGGCTCGACGTCCGGCGTGGCGCTGACGATCGCTGCGATGGCGGTGAGCGAAGGTATCGCCAACTACGTCTTGTTTGTTGCGGGCGGCGGGCGCGATCCTGAGAACCCCCAGGCGATGGGCGGCTTCCGCCCCGAGGCGGGCTTCCAGAGCGAGTGGTTTACACCCTTCGGGCCGGCGGCGGGCGCCAACACCTACTACGGGCTGCTGTACACGCGCCACATGTACCAGTACGGCACGAAACCGGAGCAGATGGCGCAGGTGGCGGTGAACCAGCGCTTCAACGCCGCGAAGAACGAGCTGGCGGCGATGCGCGAGCCGATCACCGTCGAAGATGTGATGAACTCACGCTACATCAACTACCCGCTGCACATCCTGGAGACGGTGATGCCGGTGGCGGGGGCTATCGCCTACATTGTGACGACGGCTGAGCGGGCTAAGACGCTGCGCAAGCCGCCGGTCTATGTGCTGGGCGCCGGCATTTCCCAGGGCTACGACAACCACTGGTACATGCCGGACATGACGATCACTCCCACGGTGTACTCGGCGCCCAAGGCGTACGCCATGGCGGGCTATGGCCCAAAGGACATGCAGTTCGCCGAGTTCTACGACTGCTACACGATCCTGGTCTCGTGCTGCCTGGAGGACGCCGGCCTGATCCCGAAAGGCGAGGCGGGGCCGTTCTTCGAGTCGACGGACACGACGTACAAGGGCACGTTCCCGATCAACACGGACGGCGGGCAACTATCTGCCGGACAGCTGAACGGCATCGGCGCCAGCGGCTGTCAACAGCTGGTTGAGACGGTGCGCCAGATCCGGGGTGAGGGGGGCGAGCGCCAGGTAGCGAGGCATGACCTGGGGATCGCGAACATGAACGGCGGTACGCCGTCCCAGGAAGCGACGATTGTGCTGGGCAGCGCCAACGCTCTGTAGCTAGTGAGAACCAGGCCACACGGCTCTACTTCTGGTGAGGCGAGAGTCGTGAGATACGGAGAGAAACGATGACGATGACACGACCAGAGGCGGCGGACGGGGCGGAGCGGCGGGTGCCGCCGAAGCCGATGCCGCTGCAGGAGAACAAGGGGCTGACGGCGCCATTCTGGGAGGCGGCGAAGCGTCACGAGCTGGTGATGCAGCGCTGCAAGAAGTGCGCCAACTGGATCCACTTCCCGCGCGAGCAGTGCCCGGTCTGCTTCTCGCAGGAGTTGGATTGGGCGCCGGTGAGCGGGCGCGGGCGCGTATACGCATATACGAACGTCCACCAGGCGCAGCACCCGGCGTTTCAGGAAGAGGCGCCGTACTGCTTCGCGATTGTGCAGCTGGATGAGGGGCCGCGCATGGTGACGAACATCGTCGGCTGCGAACCGGACGACGTGGCCTGCGACATGCCGGTGGTCGCGACGTTTGACGACGTGTCGGAAGAGTGGACGCTGGTGAAGTTCCAGCCCGCGAAGTAGTAGCCAGTAACAAGGAAGTCGACGGAGGCGTGAGATGGCTCGTCCGGTATTGAAGACACCGCTTTGTGAGTACCTCGGCATCGAGTACCCGATCATCCTGGCGGGCATGGGAGCCGGCAACGAGGGCGGCGCCGCCGGGCCTGAGCTGGTGGCCGCCGTCTCAGAGGCGGGC
>CAZNHI010000156.1:0-5945 GCA_964572535.1 uncultured Dehalococcoidia bacterium | reverse complement strand
GCCGAGTCGCGAGAGGGTGTCTTCGCCGGCGCGCAGGCGTTCGGCGGCGGCGCGACCGGTGACAGCCTCGATGCGCCGCATGCCGGCGCCGATCGACGTCTCACCGGTGATGATGATGGCGCCGACCTCGCCGGAGGCGTGCACGTGGGTGCCGCCACACAGCTCGTGGCTGAAGCAGTCGTGCAGCTCGACGTCGCAGACGCCGACGACGCGCACGACTTCGGCGTACTTGTCACCGAAGAAGGCGAGGGCGCCGTCCGCGAGCGCCTCTTCGTAAGACTTGTGCTCGATATGCACCGTGAGGTTGTCGCGCACAACGCGGTTGGCCAGCGCCTCGACCTCACGGACCTGCTCCGTTGTCATGGCTTCGAGGTGGGTGAAGTCGAAGCGCAGGCGGTCCGGCGTGACCAGAGAGCCGGCCTGGCGCACGTGCGTGCCGAGCAGGTTGCGCAGCGCGGCGTGCAGGATGTGGGTGGCCGTGTGATTGCGCATGATGTCGGCACGCAGGGACTCGTCGACGCAACCCTCGATGGGGTCGCCTGCGGTCAGCGTGCCGGACTCCAAGCGGCCGATGTGGGCGACGACGCCGCCATCGCCGACGTGCTGCGTGTCCTCGACGACGAAGCAGCCGCCAGGCCAGACGATTTCGCCGCGGTCGCCGACCTGGCCGCCGCCCTCGGCGTAAAACGGCGTCTGCGTAAGGACGACCTCGACGCGGTGGCTGGCCGCTAGCTGCACGGTAAGCTCGCGCACGATGGTCGTGCCGTCAAGCAAGATGGCGGCGACGTGGCCGAAGGCGCGCGTGGTCTCGTAGCCCACGAACTCGGTGGCGGGGAGGGCGAGCTCCGCGTAGGTCTGGATGCGCTCCGCGTCGCCCTCGAAGCGTTGACCGGAACTCGATACCGCTCGATGACGTTCCATAGCGCGGTCGTAGCCTGCGTCGTCGACGAGAATCCCGCGGTCTGTGGCTATCTCACGAGTCAGCTCAATTGGGAATCCAAGGGTTGCGTCGAAATAGAAGGCTCGGTCACCCGCGAGAGTTGTTCTACCTTGAGACAGCACGTGGCTGAGCTCTGCATTTAGCTCCACCATCCCACGATGCATGGTTTCGTTGAAGCGACGTTCTTCATCTCGCAGGACTTGGATGACGACCTCGCTTCTCTCTTTGAGCTCTGGGATTACTGGCCCCATCCGCTCAATGACGGCTTCAGCAATTAATCCGATATCTGTCGTTACCCCCGAACCGAAGTACATGGCGCGTCTGATCAGCCTACGAAGCACAGACCCTCTGCCGTCGTTTCCAGGCATGACTCCATCAGCGATCAGGAGTGTGGCAGCCCGCGTATGTTCCGCGAGAATTCTCATCGCCTTGTCACGCATGTCTATCGATGCGCGCGTGACGGTGTGTTCGCCTGGCTGGTGGGCGTCGTATTTGAGCTCCGAGATCCACTCAATCTGAGCGAGGATGGGGCAGAAGAGGTCCGTGTCGTAGATCGTCGGCGGGCGCTCCCAGCGCTTCGGGTTGCCCTCCCAGTCGATGCCCTCCTGCCACATGTGCACGGGCGACCAGCGCTCGAGGCCGGCGCCGGTGTCGACGTTGCGCTGGGGCAACGGGCGGCGCGAACCGTCTTCGTCCTGGTAGAGGGTCATGAACACCAGGTTCCAGATCTCCAGAAAGCGGTCGCAAGGAGTGCCGTCTTCCTTGAGGCGTTCGCAGTTGGGGTGGCAGTCGGCGCGCAGGCAGCCGTAGTTGGCGCCGAAGTCGTAGTTGATCTCAGTGTTGGGGCCGCACGGCCCGATGCGGCCCATGAACCAGTAGTTGTCGCTCTCGCCGTAGCGGACGATGCGCTCCGGCGGCAGGCCGACGCTGCGCCAGAGCTCGAACGCCTCTTCGTCCTCCTCATAGATCGTGGCCCAGAGGCGGTCGGGCGAGAGACCCAGGCCCTTCGGTAACGGTCCGGTGAGCAGCTCCCAGGCCCAGGGGATGACCTCCGCCTTGAAGTAATCGCCGGCGCTGAAGTTGCCCAGCATCTCGAAGAAGGTGCAGTGGGAGTTGTCGCCAACCTCCTCAATGTCGGAGGTGCGGAAGCACTTCTGAATCGAGGTCATGCGGCGGGCCGGTGCTTCGGCCAGGCCCATGAAGTAGGGCTTCATCTGGTTCATGCCGGCGTTGGTGAACAGCAGCGTGCGCTCGTCCGGCGGCGGGATCAGGGAGGAGGAGGGCAGGTTGCGGTGGCCGCGCTCGGCGAAGAAGGAGACGAAGAGCTGGCGGATCTCGTTGGTGTCCATCGGGTGTCAGTCTGGCATTTCGAGGTGGCGGTGATCAATCGGGGGAGGACGGGATTTGTGAGCACGCGGGCGTTGGGGATGGGATCGTGTAGGGGCGCACAGCGGTGCCCCCTACGGTCCGTTGCAGGTTGACTTCAGTTACTCGCTGATGGTTACAGACTGGACGACGTCGCCGGCGCTGGAGGTCCTGCCCGTGGTGAGGTCAAGGAGCGTGAGGTTGTCTAAAACGTCGAGGCCTGAGACCACTTTGCCGAAGATGGTGTATTTGCCATTAAGGGCCGGGTAATCGCCGTAAGAGATGAAGAACTGGCCGCCGTTGCTGTTGGAGGCGCTGCCGCCCATGCCGACGTAGCCGCGGGCGAAGGGCAGGTCTGACTGCTCCTTCTTGATCGAAAAGCCGGGTGTGCCAAGGCCCGTGCGGGTGGGGTCGCCGGCCTGGGCGTAGAACTTGCCGCCGTTCTGATCTTTAGCGAGCTGCATGAAGGGCGTGCCGTTGTAGTAACCCTTGCCCGCCAGGAAGATGAAGGCGTTGACCGCCTCCGGCGCCTCAGAGGGGTAGAGCTCGATGGTGATCGGGCCCTTAGGAGTCTGAAGCGTGGCCCTGTAGGTCTTGCTGACGTCGATAGTCAGCGGCGGCGCCTCGGTGTAGCGCTGAATGTCCGGCTGTGCGTCCGAGGTAGAGGTGTCCGGCGTCTGGGTCGTGCTGTCGATGGCGACGTCCGGGGCTTCGTTGCCTTGCATGGGGCCAGTGTTGGAGCTGGTACCACTACCAAGTGCGCCAGCCGCGAGGCCGACGATCATGGCGGCGCCAGCGAGGGTGGCAAAGATCATGAATAGCCGCGGGTTGCTGAGGAACCTCAGCGGTCCCGGCAGATCGGCGGTGGCGGATCGGATGGGCACCGTGCCGCTACCGGTCTCGGAGCGGCGGGTACGGCGGTTACGGGGAGCTTGACCTCTGATCGACATATGGCCTCTTACGGTTCGGAATCTAAATCCAGTATAGCTGAGTACCCCGCAACGGGCTGAGCGAAGACCTTTTCCGGGCGCCAGGTGTCCGAGCCCCGGCAGCGCAAGACGGCGAGGAAGTCGCCGGCGTCGCCGTAGGCACGACAGAGGTCGCCTGAGGCGGTAGTAACGCCTGCGGACGGTTGGATTGTGGCATCGAGGCCGTGGAGCAGGCGCTTCGCGTTCTGCCGGCCGAGGATGGCGGCGCGCCAGCTCAGCAGGACTTCATCCGGGGCGATGAGGCGGTCGCGCCAGGCGCCGCTTTCGAACTCGGCGCGTAGCGTTTCGATGTCGACGGCGTCTTCGAGACGAAACGAGCCGACGCGGCTGCGCACGAGGCCGCTGAGGCTGCCGCCGACGCCGAGCGACGCACCGAGGTCGTGGGCCAGCGAGCGGACGTAGAAGCCCTTGCCGCAGACGACGCGCAGGTCGAGTAAGGGCGGCTCCCAACGCGTTATGTCGAGTTGTTCTACCCTGACGGGCCGGGGCACTGTGCGCACCTCTTCGCCACGACGGGCGCGCTTGTAGAGCGGCACGCCATCCTGCTTGAGCGCGCTGTAAACGGGTGGCGCCTGCATGATCTCGCCGGTGAAGGCTCCGAGGGCGCCACGAAGCTCCGATTCTGTGACGCCCGCTGCGTCTGTGCGGCTGACCACGTCACCTTCGGCGTCGTAGGTGTCGGTGACCACGCCTAGCTCGATGGTGGCCTCGTAGGTCTTGGTGGCGTCGAACAGGTACTCGGTGAGACGGGTGGCCTGGCCGATGAGTACGGGCAGTACGCCGGTAGCGGCGGGGTCGAGCGTGCCGGCGTGGCCGACACGGCGCTCTCCGCAGCGGCCACGCACGAAACGCACGACATCGAAGGACGTCCAGCCGCGAGGTTTGTTGACGTTGAGGATAGCGCTGAGCAAGCGGTCAGGTTTCCTTGGTTGCGTCCTCGTGCAGGACCTCGTCGATGTGGGCGAGGACGGCGGCGCCTTCCTCGATCGACTTGTCGAGCTGGAAGGTGAGGAAGGGGACGCGGCGCATCTCCAGCCTGTGGACCAGCTCCTTGTGCAGGTAGCCGGCCGCGGCGTTGAGGGCCTTGATGGCGTCTGCCTGATCCGCGGTCTCGCTCATGACACTGACGAAGATGCGGGCATCGTAGAGGTCCGGGGTGACGTCGACGTGGGTAATGGAGATGAGGCCGTCCAGGCGCGGGTCGCGGAGGTCGCGCAGGAGCATTTCGCTGAGCTCGTGGCGGATCAGTTCGTTGACGCGTTCGATTCGTCTGGCCATCGGGTCGCTCCGGCAATCTGGCAATCTGGCAAGAGCGCCTTGCGGGTTGCCTTAGTTCGAGCGCTCTTTGTGGTAAAACTCGAAGATGTCGCCGTCCTGAATGGCGTCGAAACCGTCCAGGGAGATGCCGCACTCGAATCCGTTCTGGACCTCGCGCACGTCGTCCTGGAAGCGCTTGAGGCTACCACAGCGCACGTCCGCAATCATCTCGCCACCGCGCATGACCTTGATCAGGTCGCTGCGGTGCAGGGTGCCGTCCAGCACGAAACAGCCGGCGATGTTGCCGCGGCGGCTGATGCGGAAGATCTGGCGCACTTCGGCGTGGCCGTCCACGGCGTCGGCGTAGGTGGGCTCCAGCATGCCGTGGATCGCCTTTTCGACGTTCTCAATCAGGTTGTAGATGATGCTGTACTGGCGAATATCGACCTTCGAGGCCTCGGCGATGCGCTTGGCGCCAGGGTCGGTCTTGGAGTTGAAGCCGATGATGATGCCCTTGGAGGCGATGGCGAGCATGACGTCCGACTCGGTAATGGTACCGGAGGCCGAGTGGATGATCTTGACACGCACCTCGTTGTTGCTCAAACGCTCGAGCGAGTGACGGATGGGGTCGATAGAGCCCTGGACATCGGTCTTGAGGATGATGTTGAGGTCGCGCACGGTACCGCTGTGGATTTCGCCGAACAGCGTGTCGAGGTTGACCGGGTGGGCCTCAGCGAGCAGGGCGGCGTCGTGGGCGCGGCGGCGGGTCTCGACCTCGGCGCGGGCTACGCGCTCGTCCTTGACCACGGTGAATACGTCGCCGGCGCGCGGCACTTCGTGCAGGCCGAGGACTTTGACGGGAGTCGAGGGGCCGGCTTCCTTCAGCGGCTGGGCGTGGTCATCGAACATCGCCTTGATCTTGCCGGTAGCGTCGCCGGCCACGATGACGTCGCCCAGGTGCAGCGTGCCCTTCTGGAGGAGCAGCGTGGCAACGGGGCCGCGGGTAGTGGTCAGCTCGGCTTCGACAACGGCGCCGACTGCGTCACGGTTGGGGTTGGCCTTGAGCTCCTGAATCTCGGCGACCAGGAGGATGATCTCGAGCAGCTTGTCGATACCCTCCTTGGTGCGGGCCGAGACGTTGACCGCGGGCACGTCACCACCGAAGTCTTCGACGAGGATGTCGTGCTGAGTAAGCTGCTGCAGGACGCGGTTGGGGTCGGCGCCTTCGAGGTCGACCTTGTTAACGGCGATGATGATAGGCACGCCGGCCGCACGGGCGTGGTTCAGGGCCTCGATGGTCTGGGGCATGACGCCGTCATCGGCCGCGACGACGAGGACGGCGATGTCTGTGATCTGGGCGCCGCGGGCACGCATGGCGGTAAACGCCTCGTGGC
>CAZNHI010000155.1:0-5956 GCA_964572535.1 uncultured Dehalococcoidia bacterium | reverse complement strand
GCGCCACCACCAGCCCCAGCAGCGCGCCGAGCGTCTCCTCAGCGTCCCGCGGCTGCGGCCACGCCTCCTCACGCACCCGGTCGATTGCGTCCTGGTCCAACGCGCCCAGCTCCCGCGCACTCTCCGGCAGCGCCCGGCGCAGCGTCACGGCGCGCGTCCGGCGCTCCTCCAGCGGCGCATCGTCCAGGTAGGTGTACGGCTTGCCGCTGAGGATCTCGTGCGCCATCGGCGACGGCTCCAGCGTGTCGATCGCGTGCAGCCGTATCATCCCCGCCTCGATCTGCTCCAGCACGCCGATCAACCCGTTGATGTCCATCGCCTCGTGCAGGCAATCGAAGACCGTCTGACGCACCAGCGGGTGGTCCGGTATCTCGAGTGGACCCGTGACGTTCTCCTGGCAGCCCACCTGCGCCGGAAACACCGAAGCCAGCAGGTCGTCCGCCCGCATCCGCTGGATCGGCGGCGGCACCTTGCGCGCCCCGCTGAACCGCGGCACCGCCAGCGCCCGTCCCGCATCCCAGCGCCAGCGCACCGGGAACACCGGCGCGTACAGGATCGCCTGCTTCAGCGACTGCTCCGCATTCCTCGACGTCACATACGCGAAGCTCTCTTCCAGCGGAAAGCTGTGCTGCGGCCCCAGCGACAGCACGATCGAGTCGTCACTCGCCGCGGCCTGCAGCTCGAAGTCGAAGCGCACGCAGAAGCGCTTGCGCAGCGTCAGCCCCCAGGCGCGATTGATCCGCGCGCCGAACGGTGCGTGCACCACCAGCTGCATCCCGCCGGTCTCATCGAAGAACCGCTCGAACACGACGTCTTTGTCAGTCGGCACCACTCCTAAGGCGTCACGCGCCGCCCGCAGGTAGTCGATGATCTGTAGCGCCCCGGCGCCGTCCAGCCCGCACTCCCGCGCCAGCAGCTCCTGCAGCCCTGGAACGTCCCCCAGCCCGTCGACCACGTCCTGCCGCAGCCGTCCCACCTCCTGCGATAGCTCCCGCGTCCGGCCCGGCGCCTCGCCCAGCCAGAACGGGATCGTCGGCGGCGCCCCCCGCGCGTCTTCCACCCGCACCTCGCCCTGCCCAACTCGTTTGATCCGCCAGGAGTGGCTGCCCAGCAGGAAGATGTCCCCCGCCATGCTCTCGATCGCCCAGTCCTCGTTGACCGTGCCCACCATCGTGTCGTCCGGCTCCGCCACCACTTTGTAGTCGGCCATCTCCGGGATCGCGCCACCGTTCAGGATCGCCGTCATTCGCGACCCGCGACGCCCCCGCAGCACCCGATTAATCCTGTCGTGGTGCAGCTGCGGTGGCGCGCGCCCCGCCCCTTCACCGACACCCTCAGCCAGCATCTCGACCACGTCGTCGAAGTCGTCGCGCGAGAGGTCGCGGTACTGCCAGACGCCGCGGGCCAGCGCGTACAGGTCGTCCTCCGTCCAGTCTTCGCAGGCGCACTCCGCCACGATCTGCTGCGCCAGGATGTCCAGCGGCGCCACCGGCTGCACGATGCGGTCCAGCCGCCCGCCCTGGACCGCCCGGATCAGCGCCGCGCACTCGATCAGCTCATCACGGCTCGTCGGGAACAGCCGTCCCCGCGGCTTCAGTCCCAAAGCGTGCCCGGACCGCCCCACCCGCTGCAGGAAGGTCGCGACACTGCGCGGCGACCCGATCTGACACACCAGGTCGATCGCCCCAATGTCGATACCCAACTCCAGCGACGCGGTGCACACCAGCGCCTTGAGGTCCCCCGCCTTGAGCCGCTGCTCCACGCGCAGCCGCCGTTCCTTCGACAGGCTGCCGTGGTGGCTCGCGACCGCCTCCTCGCCCAGACGCTCGCGCAGGTTGTGCGCCACCCGCTCCGACATACGCCGCGTGTTCACGAACACCAGCGTCGTCCGGTGCGCCCGCACCAGCCCCGCGATGCGGTCGTAGATGTCCCCCCACTGCTCCTTCGCCGCCACCGCCTCCAGGTCCGAAGGCGGCACCTCAATGTTCAGCTCAATGTCCCGCTGATGCCCCAAATCCACAATCGCGCAACCCGGCGCAACCGGTGTTCCAAACTCCTCTGCCCGCGCTTGCCGGCCCGCCTGCCCGCCTGCCTGCTCCCCCTCTCCGTCGACGGAGAGGGGGCTGGGGGGTGAGGTAACCTCGTTCGTCTCCCGTCTACCCGTCTGCCCGCCTGCCCGCTCCGTCCCCACCAGAAACGCCGCAATCTCCTCCACCGGACGCTGCGTCGCCGACAGCCCGATGCGCGCCGGCCGTGACTCGCAGATGTGGTCCAGACGCGCCAGCGACAGCGCCAGGTGGCTGCCCCGTTTGTCCCGCGCCAGCGCATGAATCTCGTCCACGATCACCGTGCGCACGTGGCGCAGCGTCTCGCGGCTCTTCTGCGCCGTCAGCATCAGATACAACGACTCCGGCGTCGTGATCATGATCTGCGGCGGCGTCCTAACGAAGGCCTGCCGGTCCTTCTGCGGCGTATCGCCGGTGCGCAGCCCCGCGCGGATCGCCGGCCACGCCAGGCCCAGCTCCTGCGCCACCGCCGTCAACTCCTCCAGGGGCACCTCCAGGTTGCGCTGGATGTCATTGCCCAACGCCTTCAACGGCGACACATAGACGATCTGCGTCACCGCCGCCAGTTCGCTGTCACCTGTTCCCGCCTGCTTCACCAGCGAGTCGATCCCGCACAGGAACGCCGCCAGCGTCTTCCCAGACCCCGTCGGCGCGGCGATCAGCACGTCCCCTCCGGCCTGGATCAGCGGCCAGCCCGCCGCCTGCGCGTCCGTCGGCGCCTGGAATCGACGCCGAAACCACGTCTGGATCACAGGATGGAAGCTTGAGACCACGTCCGCCGCGGCTGCCGGCGAGCCCTGCACCTGATTCTTTGATCGATTCGTCATGTCCGGTACCGGCAAGCCTCAAGGCCTGCAACTACAAGCGCTTTCGAACGTGTGTACGCATAATAAGGTCTGCCCACACCCCTGGCAATCCGATTCCTGACAGCAACTGTCAGCAGACTACCGATCCCGCCACTACGCCTTCAGCCCCATCGTTAACCGCCCTCCCCGCAGCCCTACCCTCCCATTGCGACCCATCGCCGCACGCCCGACTGTCGTTGCGACCCATCGCAGCAGCGAGGCGCGGCAACCTCGGTACCCCCGTCCAACCCCCAACGCCCGTCGCGCAAATCAACCCTGTACGAGCCGCACGGCCGTGCACCCCACCCCTCGAAAATCACCAGACGTAGCCGAGGTGTCCTCACCTCGGCGTCATCCGCCACCCACCGCCTCGCACACCCAACACAACGTAGGGGCGGTTCGCGCCCCCCTACCCAACCTCCAGCCCTCACCAACCCCATCTCCCGCCCCCTGCGCCCCTTTAGCGGGGTTTGGGGCAGAGCCCCATCTTTCAATGCCAGAGGGGGTGAGGTTCTCCCACGCCCCCTGCGCCCCTGTAGCGGGGCTTGGGCACAGAGCCCTATCTCTAACACGGCATCAGGGCGCTGGGCGAAGCCCAGAGCTAAAGCCCTCATGCGCCCCTTTAGCGGGGTTTGGGGCAGAGCCCCATCTTCAATACAGGCGGAGGTAACCTCCCAGCTGCAGGATTCATCCTGCAGAGTCCCATCTCCTCCACCAACAGCCGCTCCTACCCAACCCCCGCTGCCTACCCCCTACCGCCCCAGCGTCACGATCACCAGCGCAACCGTCAGCAACGCCACCCCCACCAGTTCCGCCGACGCCAGGCTCTCCCGGAACAACCGCCGCGCGATCGCCAGGCTGAACAGCAGCTCCACCAGCCCCAGCGTCCGAACGTGCGCCGCCGGCTCGATCGCGAACGCCGTGAACCACCCCGCCGACGCCGCTGCCCCCATAAAGCCCGCCGCCACCGACTGCCGCCACAGTCGCAGCAGCTCCCCGATCACCCTCGGATTGCGCAGCAGTAGCCAGCCGCCCAGCACCGTAACCTGGATCGTCATCGCCCAGACCAGCGTGTACGCCGCCGCCACCGTAAACTCGACTCCGTCCCCCAACTCCAGCGCCGCGCCTCGATAGCCCACCGCCGCGATTGCGAAGCAAGCCCCGGAGGCCACGCCCAGCAGCGCGGTCTTCGACGTCCACCCCTCGATCATCCCCCGCAGCCGCCCGCGGTCCCCCACTGGCGGTGACAGCAGCAGCACGCCGATCGTCGCGAAGATGATCGCCGCGACCGTCGGGACTGTCGTCGGGTCGCCCAGGAACGCGGCCCCAAAGATCGCCACCTGCACCAGCTCCGTCTTCGAGTACGCGACGCCGATGGCGAAGTTCCGCGCCTCCATCACGCGCAGCAGCAGCGCCGTTGCCACGATCTGGCTCACGCCCGCTTCGAAAACCCAGCCTGCAAACGCCCGGTTGACTCCCGGGACGCCCGCGTCCGCTATCAGCAGCACGGCGCCGAAGTAGATCGCCGCAAATGGCAGCCCAAACAGGAACCGCACCAGAGTCGCGCCCAGCGTCCCCACAGACCCCACCAGGCTGCGCTGCGCCGCATTTCGCAGCGTCTGCGCGAAGCCCGCCCACACCGTCAGCGCAATCCACAGGCCATCCGGAGCCATCGTGGGCTAATCCTGGGACGCGCAGCCATCTAGGGGAAGGCGCGGCTCACCAGCCGATTAGAAACTTGTTGATATGGCATTGTCGAGACCCGTCGCGTGTCAAACGGGGGATTAACTCATAGGCCGTTCGGCCTACATCACGACTGGAGGAGCGAGTGCGGACGCACTACATGGGGTTCGTCGTTCCCCTGGCTTTCTCAAGCATGGCATGCAAGGCATCCGCACTCTCTTGTGAGATGCCTTCGAAGACCTTTCTTAGCTCCTCGAAGTGATTAACACCGCGTTCCTCGGCTCTCAAGAGGGAACTCAGATCGAGCAATGGAAGGAGTGACAAGCCGCGGATTCCGGTTTCCGAGGGCTCTTGATCCACCCAATGAGACACTTCCAAGAATGCCTGTAGAAGACTCGCGTTTCCTTGAAGCCATAGTTTCACGTCTTCGATCGTGTCGAATCCGGCTCTGTTCAAGAATTTCGGTAACGCCCCGTTGATTCCTTCGGCAGCCTCCAATTTCGCTTTGGCGTTGTTCGCAATTCTCCGGTCATAATCATCGAGCGCGCCACTATCAAGGAACGCAGCGAGTGATTCCTTGTCTATCGGGACGTCTATTGAGCCCGATTGTATCTGCTCCGTCACAGCCTGCAAGTAGCCTGCCACTACTTCGCGAATGGAGACAAACTCGGCGTCAGCCGTCTCAAGGAGACCCGCAAGCCGGGAAAAACGTCGCCTTACTTCTCTAGGTATTGATTCAGGATTCTTGTATCCCAGATCGTGCTCTATCTCTGCCCACGCATGCTGTAGGATGGATCGCACCTGTATCTCGATTTTACACGTGGCAAAACGAGCGTATTCGCCTAACGCAGATCTCGATTGGGCGAGGTTGGCAACGTAGTGGACGGACATGTATCCAAACTGATCCGGGTCTAAGGCCTTACGCTTGTCGATTGAGTTCTCGACATCGATGACGAACTCTCGCTCAATTACCGATGAAACACGGTCAACTTCGTCCTCGAAATAGGTGATTATCCTCACTCCGGCGATATCTGTGACATCAGTCAGGGACGCATAGCTGGCACCTGGCCGACTCAGCTTCTCTGCTAAGTTATCACGCTGCTTGAGCCTACCCCCGATCGAGTGAACTCGAATTCCTTCTGCCTCAAGCAAGTCGCCGATCAAGACTTGGATCTTCTCAACAAAGGTCTGATAGAGCAAAGAATGCTCGTCATATTCTCCCAGGATTCTGCTGTCTTGACCCACGTTCATATGTCGGAGACTACCCACACCTCGTAAACCCACAGCTCCGGCACGTCAGACACCCCTCGCTGAACACCAGGTGCGCCCCGCAGTCCGGACACCCATCCGTCGTGTGAATCT
>CAZNHI010000154.1:0-5971 GCA_964572535.1 uncultured Dehalococcoidia bacterium | reverse complement strand
GTCTCCTCTTCGAGCTGCGCCAGTGGCACGACGGTGTTGACCAGGCCCATGTCCAGCGCCTGCTGCGCGTTGTACTGCCGGCAGAGGTACCAGATCTCGCGTGCCTTCTTGTGCCCGACGATACGTGCCAGCAGCGTGGCCCCGTAGCCGGCGTCGAAGCTGCCGACGCGGGGGCCCGTCTGGCCAAAGACCGCGTTATCGGCGGCGATGGTCAGGTCGCAGATAATGTGCAGCACGTGACCGCCGCCGATGGCGAATCCCGCCACCATGGCAACGACGGGCTTGGGCAGCGTACGGATCTGACGTTGCAGTTCCAGGACGTTGAGCCGCGGCACACCGTCGTTTCCCACGTAGCCGCCGTCGCCGCGCACCTTCTGGTCGCCGCCGCTGCAGAACGCCTTGTCGCCCGCGCCGGTGAGGATGATTACGCCGATTGAGTTGTCCTGGTGGGCGCGGCGGAAGGCGTCTTGCAGCTCCAGGATGGTCTGGGGCCGAAAGGCGTTGCGCACTTCGGGCCGGTTGATCGTGATCTTGGCCATGCCCTCGGCGGTGGCGTAAAGCACGTCCTCGTAATCGCCGCTGTCGTCCTGCCAGGCTGCTCCGGGCTTGATCGTGGTGGTGATCTCGGTCATAGCTTGGTGCCTTTCTTAACCGTCAGGCCGGTGGCGGCCCAGGAAGCCCGTTACGAGACTCCCGAAGGCGTCAGCCTGCTCCAGGTGCGTCGTGTGCCCGGCGCCCTCGATGATTTGCTGCTCCGCTCCCGCCACCTCCGTGGCCATCACCGGGGCGAGGGCGGCGTAGCGTTTGTCCAACGCGCCCGCCAGGAACAGCGTTGGGACGTCGATCTCGCGGAGATGGGGCAGGAGGTAGGACTGAGCGCCGGCGCCCATGCCCCGCAGCGAGTTCGCCAGCCCGGCAGTCGAATTCTCGAGTCGCTGACGGCGCTGCTCGTCGAGGACCGCGGCGGGCAGCCGCCGTTGTGACGCGAACAGCGGTTGCGCCTGCCAGCGCTCGACGAACGGCTCAATGCCGTCGTGTTCTAGCGAGGCCGCCAGCTGCGCGTCGCTGGCGAATCGCGCGTCACGCTCCATCTCGTCTTCGATGCCCGGCGAGGCGCTTTCGAGGACGAGCGCCCAGAGCAGCTGCGGCGCCTCCAGCGCGAAGTGGAGCGCCACGCGACCGCCCAGCGAGTATCCCAAGAGCGCCGTCTGCTCGATGTCCAGGTGGTGCAGCAGCGCCAGCAGGTCTTCGACGGCGTGCGCCATCGAGTAGCGCGCCGGGTCCGCGGGCGAGTCGCTCTTGCCGTGCCCGATGAGGTCGACCCGGATGCTGCGGTAGGCGTCGAAGCAGCGCAGCACGGGCTGCCAGGCGCGGGCGTCGCGTGTGAAGCCGTGCAGCAGCAGCAGCGCCGGCCCATCGCCGCGGCCGGATGTTTCCACGTTGAGGTTGATGCCGTTGACCGCGATGCGCGTCACTTCAGCCCCACGTCCGCGACCGCCTTCGCGACCTCGTCCCAGATGCGCTGGTGCAGGCGCAGGTTCTCCTCGCGGTCCGTCTTGATCTCGATGATCTGCACCCCCGGCGCGTCGAACGAGGCCCTGAGCGCGCTGCGGTACTGCTCCCGCGTCGTCACTCGCTCGAACCCAACCCCGTACAGCCCCGCGACGTGTGAGAAGTCGAGTCCGTGCGGCGTGCCAAACAGCGTCTCGAAGTGCTCGGCGTCCTCGTGCTGGGGCAGGAAGGAGAAGATGCCGCCACCGTCGTTGTTGATCAGCACGATGGTCGCCTTGAGCCCAAAGCGCTGCGCCGCCAAAAGCCCGTTCATGTCGTGGTAGAACGAGAGGTCGCCGATGACGAGGACGGTGGGGCCTGCGCTGACGGTAGACGCACCAAGGGCAGTCGAGACGACGCCGTCGATGCCGCTGGCGCCGCGGTTGGCGTAGCAAGAAACGTTCTTCGTAGTCGGCGGGAAGAATGAATCCATGTCCCGAACCGGCATGGAGTTCCCAGCGAAGACGATGCTGCGGTGCTCTGGTGTTGCTTCTATTGGTAGCGCTTCGACAAGTTCGTGGAACGCCCCAGGCTCCGAAATCATATCCTGCTCGCTTAGCACACCGTCGATGGCGCTGCGAGAGACTGCTTCGAGCCGCCACCAGGCGGGGAACCAATCGGCATCCGTCTGGAAAGCCGGTCGCTTGTCTGGTGAGCCCAAAGTTTCGAGTAGCGCGGTACAAAACGCATCGGTATCAGACTCGATGACCACGGCTGCCGTGATGTCCGGATCTCGCCACGCAGGGCTGGGTGAAATGAGTACCTGGCGAACATCGGAATGACGCTGGAGGTAGCCGGCCAGAGCCTTGGAGGTAGGTGGAGCGCCGAAACGGAGTATAAGGTCAGGCTTGAGGGACTCGGCGACGGACGCGTCGCGAAGGTAGCTGTCGTAAAGGCCCACGATGCTATTCGGGTCCCAACCGCATCTCAGCTGCGATACCGGGTCTGCGAGAACCGGCAGGTCGCAGATGACTGAAACCACCTGAACGGCAAGGGCGAGGTCGTTGTCGTCCTGCGGTCCGCAGACGATCAGTCCTCGTTCTGCAGCAAACAACTCCGCGGCCAACCAACCCAGCTGATCTGGCTTGGGGACCGCGCTGGGGACCGCCTCCACGAAAGGTAGCGAGGCCCCTGATTTCTGCGAGTCTTTTGCACGCGCGGGAAGCAGGGGTTCCCTGAACTGGAAGTTGAGATGCACGGGTCCGCGCGCACCTTGCAGCGCCGTCGACACCGCCCGATCTGCCGTCATGCGCACGTAGCGCAGCAGGTGCTCTGACGCCTCCGGAAGAGGCATGTTGACGAACCATTTCGCCGCCGACCCGTAGAGGTTGACCTGGTCGATCGTCTGGTTGGAGCCGAGGCCTTGCAGCTCCGGGGGGCGATCGGCGGTGATCACGATCAGAGGGACGTGAGCGTGAAATGCCTCGACGACAGCAGGCGCGAAGTTGACGGCCGCGGTGCCGGAGCTGCAGAGAATCGCCACGGGCTTCCCTGATGCCTTCGCCATGCCCAACGCGAAGTAGGCGCAAGAGCGCTCATCCAGGTGGGTCCAGAGCTTGATCCCGGGATGGCGCGCGAAGGTCAAAGCCAGCGGCGTCGACCGCGACCCGGGGCAGAGGCAGACGTTCTCCACGCCCGCCGCCACCAGCTCGTCGACGAAGGTGCCGCAGTAGCGTCCCAGGACTTCGGCGTGCGATAGCTCGTCGGTCATGACGCGGCCTCCGGCGTTGCCTTGAGGGCCCAGAGCATGGCCTGTAGCTTGAGCTGCGACTCCGCGTACTCGCGGTCCGGATTGGAGCCTGGCACGATGCCGCAGCCCGCGTACAGCGATGCCACGTCGTCCCGCAGCAGCGCGGAGCGCAGCGCCACCGCGAACTCACCGCCGCCCTCAGCGTCGATCCAGCCGATCGGCCCGGCGTACCAGCCGCGGCTGAACGGCTCGTGGTCGCGGATCAGGCCCAGGGAGGCCTCGCGGGGCAGTCCGGCGGTCGCGGCGCTGGGGTGCAGGCGTTGCACCAGCTCCAAGATGTGGCGCCGGCCGTTGGTTGTGGCCTCTATCGGCGTGTGCAAGTGCTGGACGTTGGCGAAGCGCCTCAGGCCGGGCGCCTCGGCCTGACGGATGTCGTGGCACACGGACGCGAGCGACTCGTGCAGGCTGCGGACGACAATTGCGTGCTCGCGGCGCTCCTTGTCGTCGGCCAGCAGCGCGGCGCCGATTGCTGCGTCGTCGGCATCAGTAGCGCCGCGGGCCGCCGAGCCTGCCAGGCAGTCGGCGCGTACCTCGCGGCCGCTGAGCGCTACCAGCGTCTCCGGCGTCGCGCCCAGAAAGTAAGCGTCCTCGCCGGCGCGCAGTGCGAAGACGGTGCACTCGCGGTAGCGCAGGCGCAGGCGCTCCAGGACTCCTCGAACGTCGAAGGGGCCGTCGTTCTCTACCTGGACGCGGCGGGCCAGCACGACCTTCTCGGCGTCGCCAACGGCGATGCGCGACGTGAGGCCCGTGACGCTGTCGTTCCAGTAGGCGCGGGCGTCGGGTCCTGGATCGAGCAGGCGGGAGGTCTGCTCAGCATCATCATGGGCAGCAGGCGTGAGCAGGCGTTCGGCGTCGGCGCGCAGATCTTCGAGCGCGGTCGCGGGGTTCGTGTCGGCGTCGACCATGAGACTGGCGGTGAAGAAGAGGTGAGCGCCGCTGCGCGCGATGAGCAGCCGCGGCACGATGGCCAGCGCCTCCGGGAAGCCAAACCACGCGACGTCGTCCCGGTGCGCTGGGTCGAAAGCGAAGCCAGCGAAGCTAAAGGGTGCGGGTCGCAGGGCGGCGCCGCTGTCCTGCAGCGTGACGGCCTCGTCCAGCAGGCGCGTGAGCTGAGAGCGGATGTCTTCGAAGCGCGACTCGCCGGCGGCGACCAATCGCGTCGCGTGGCCGGCGGCGGCGAGCGCAAAGCCGCGCTGTGGCTGCTCCCAGACGAAGGCGTCTGGCTGTCCGATCACGCTGCAGGGGTCATAGTCGGGCGCGGGACCAAGGTGCGCCGTCAGGCTGGCAAGCACGGGGCGTCCCAGGCGCGACGAGCGGTCGCGGGCGCGCTCAACCAGAGGCGCAATCCGTCCGAGAGCCTGCATCTGAATGATCGCGGTCGACATCGACGAGCCGTCCTCTGGGCTGAAAACAAACCGACTGGTCGGTCGGTTATATAGTAGATACTCGGCAGGTCACCGGCAAGATCGATGTGGCGTCAGGCGAGCAGGGTGGGAGCGCGGGGCTGGGTTGCGTCACGTCCTCCTGCAGCCGAAGGGTAGGGTGTTAGCGGCGGCTGCGCTAGATTGGGGCCGGAGGCTGGCTTGGCAGATGCAACGTCCATCAGGCGCATCGCGGTGACCGCGCCGGACGGAATCGAAATCGTTGGCTCGGCGCGCGGCGAAGGGCCGGGGCTGGCGCTGGTCTACGGCGCCATGATGGAGCAGGCGGGCTGGGAGCGGCTGCTACCTTTTCTGCAGGCGGGACGCACGCTGTACACCTACGACCGCCGCGGCCGTGGCGAGAGCACCGATGCGCCCGTGTACGCGGTCGCGCGCGAGGTTGACGACCTTATCGCGTTCGTGGAGGTGATGCCGCGGCCGCGCGACCTCTTCGCGCATTCGTCAGGCGCGCTGCTAGCCCTGAACGCAATCGAGCGCGGTCTCGAGGTGCGACGCCTGGTGCTGTACGAGCCGCCGATGGCCGCGGTGCGCACGCCGCTGCTTGGCCTCGACTTGCCGGACCGCATCGACGCACTGGTGGCGCTCGGCGATCGTGACGGCGCGCTCGACCTCTTCTTCCACGAAGGTATGGACCAGCTAGCGATGGACGTCCAGCGCCTGCGCGATGGCCCGCGCTGGCAGGACCAGATGCGCTATGTCCAGACCGGCTCTTATGACGTGCGGATCACGCGCACGTATGAGGTACGGCAGGAGCGCCTGGATCTGCTCGATGTTGCGGCGTTATTCCTGCTGGGCACGCTGAGCCCGGCGTGGATGCAGGAGGGCGTGCGCCGGTTCGCAGCGCTGGTGCCCGGGTCAAGGCTGGAGCTGCTGGACGGACAGGGGCACAACGCCCAGTTTCAGGCCCCGGATGTGCTCGCAGCGGCGATCAACAGCTTCTTGCGGTAGTCGCGCCTTCGCATCGACGAAACGCTTTCAGTTCGCAGGAACGCCCAGGGGCGGTTCGCGAACCGCCCCTACGACCGTTTGAGTGCAAACGAACCTAGAACTTTACGATGGCCCTACCGGCGATCTTGCCCTGGCGGAGGTCGAGGCAGGCCTCGTTGATCTGCTCCAGCTTGTAGGTCTTGGTCACCATCTTGTCCAGCGCCAGCTTTCCCTCGAGGAACCAGCGGATCATCATCGGGAAGTCCCTGTCGGGGTTGCTGCAGCCGCCGGGCGCGCCGCG
>CAZNHI010000153.1:0-5982 GCA_964572535.1 uncultured Dehalococcoidia bacterium | reverse complement strand
GAGATGATGCGGGCGCTGTCCGCGGGGTCGAGCGCGTCGTGGGGGTTGGCGCCGCCGAGCTGGTTCTCAATGAAGAAGCCGGGGCGCAGCAGCTTGCCGATGTCGTGGTAGTAGCAGCCGATGCGGGCCAGCAGCGCGTCCGCACCGATCGTGTGTGCGCCCTTTTCCGCGATGTTGGCGACGATGACGCTGTGCTGGAACGTCGAAGGGGCCTCGTCCTGCATGCGCAAGAGCAGTGGCTGGCTGAGCTGCGACATCTCCAGCAGCTGCAACCGCGTTGTCACGCCAAACAGCGAGCCCAGGGTGACGAAAATACCAACCGCCAGGAAGGCGCTGAGGCCGCCGTTGGCGCTGGCGGCCAGGAGCATCCACGGCAGGTCCCGCCACTCACCCGCCGGGTCGATCAGCCAGGTGGCGACGAGCACGGTCATGACGCCCAGCGCCACGAGCGCACCGCCCACCAGGAACTGCCCCAGCCTCTCGGCGTTGCGCACCGCGAAGGCGCCCGCCGCGCCGGCGATGCCCGAAGCGAGCACGATGCGCGCGATGTCCAGCGTCCCGGCGATGCCGACCACGGTCACGTCCAGCAGCAGCACCGCCGCGAATGCGGCCAACAGCGCGATCAGAGCGCCGGAGAGCAGCGCCATCTCCACGCCGACAAAGCCCGCCAGCACCATCGAAGAGGCTGCCACGGGCATGAGGAAGCTCAGGAAGTGCCGGTCCTGGTCCGGCAGGATAAACGGCAGATAGACCTTGACGATGAACACCGGTATCGCGACGGCGAGGCCGACGAGTTGTAGCTCGCGCGCCGTTACCTGCGGCCGGAAGGCGTGCAGCCCCGCCGTGATCGCCGCCGTGGTGACGATGGCGAGCAGCGCGCTGGCACCCACCTGCTCCAGTCTCCAGCCGGACTCCAGGATGTCGGCCTCGCTCAGCGCTTCGCGCGCCTCCGGCGTCACCGGCGTGCCTGCCTCGACGATGACCTGGTTCTCCGCGAACGACACCTGTACGGGCGCCACGCCGGCGCGGGCCGCCTTGCGCAGGTCGGCGGTCGCGCCCTCGTCGACCACGATGTTGGTGGCCACGAAGGGGCGAACCAGCTCGCCGACCAGCGTGCTCGACTCCCGGTCGAAAGTGCCATCGACGTAGGTAGCCACTGACTCGCGGATCGCCGGCAGGTTTGCCGGCGGCAGCGACTCGCTAAATATCGAGGCCAACGCCCGGCGCGCCTCCGTCTCGATGGCGTTCAGTCGCTCGAGGGTCATGTTCTGCAGCAGAAGGATGCTCCCCGGAGAAAGGCTGACGTCTGAAACGCGCTGCAGCGCGGCGGTGCGTCCCACAGGAGTCGGTTCGTCGGTGATGATGTTGCGCACGCGGCTCAGCAGCCCGTTTAGCGCAGACTGCTGGCTGCCGGCAACAGACGGGTCGAATATCGTCTTGGGCTCGACGGCATCCGCAGCCTCCTCCTGACGCTCCTCGGTCAACGTCTCGCTGATGAAGGAGATATCGCGCGGAGCACGGACCGTCCGCGTGGCGATCTCACCCTCGTTGATCCGGACCTGGTCTGAGGTGACAGGAAAGAGCGCCGCGAAGGTCGCGATGGTGATTGCCACCATCGATGTCATGAGCGCAAAGGTACGTCTGCCGGACGGGAACATAATTAGCCCGCGTCAATCATACAGGAGCGTATCTGGCATACAGGAAACGCGTCTGGAGGATCAGGCCTGGTTGAGCAGCTCCGTGACGACGGCGTTGATCTCACGCCCCTCTGCCTTGTCGCGCAACTCCGCCATGATCGCGGGCATGACCTTGCCCTTGTCCGACGGGCCCCTGGCGCCAAGGCGCTCGATGATCGCCTTCGCTACGACCTCGATCTCGTCCCGCGACATCTGCGCCGGCAGGTAGGCTGAGAGCACTTCTAGCTCCGCCTCCTCGATCTTGACCAAGTCCTGCCGGTTCGCCTTGGCATAGGCGTCAATGCTGTCGCGGCGCTGTTTGACCTCTCGGCGCACGAGGTTGAGGACGGCTTCGTCGTCCAGCTCGCTGCGTGAGGCTGCGGCCGTCGAGCCCTCAGGCGGGATTTCGGCGTTGCGGATGGCGGTGATCAAGAGACGCAGCGTGGACTTGCGCGTCTCATCGGCGGCGCGTAGAGCATCACGCAGATCAGCGTTGAGCTGTTCCCTCAACGTCATACGGACGACCGGGATTCGGAGTGGGGTAGACGCCGCCTAAGCGGCAGCCTTCCGGCTCTTGCGTCGCTTGGCCGCTGCCTTTTTCTTGCGCCGGATGCTGGGCTTCTCGTAGTGCTCGCGGCGGCGCGCCTCGGCCAGGATGCCGTCCTGCTGGACGCGCTTGGTAAAGCGCTTCAGCGCGGACTCGAACGATTCGTTGTCACCAATGATTACTTCGGCCAACCATACCTCCGGGGGCATTGAGTGTCAGGCTTGCAAGCGAGTGTAGCGATGCTTTGAAACCCCTGTCAAACCCGGCAGCCCCCCTTATATGGGGATTGCGCACTTTACACACAAGCCGAATCTAGGTAGCCTTGAGAAACCGTGACAGGGTGGGTCGTGTGATGCTAGGGTTGCGTCGTCTTGGTAGCGGGTAGAAGGCTGTACCCGTGACGGCAGAACCTATTCCTACAATCGAGATTTGGCCTGGGGTCTCCCCAGCGCAGCCAGACCCTGCGACTCATTTCTGGTACAAGGCCCCAGACGACCGCTACCGCCGCGTATGCGACGACAGGGGGTGGCCCCACGATACCCCCCTCGTAAGCGCTTGCTCAGATGTATACGTGCCATGTACTGAATGCAAGGGGCTCTACGTGGAGGACATGGTGCGGGGGGCACAGGTTCTCCACCCTACACCTCTAGTTGCTACTGAGGAATCCATGGTATACTCCCCTGAATTCGGGGGGTACCCCGCTGAAAGGGTGGTTAGCTCCATGGAAATCGGTAAGGTGCCACTTGCCACCTTTGCACGCTTCTCTGAGGCGGCTGCGACTCCGCGACTCCGTGTTATTCGCGATGCACGCATTCAAAGGGGTGATCCTGAGAGCTACTACAAAAGGGACTTTTACTACGAGCTTAGGAACACGCTGAGGAAAACCCATTGGCGGCCGGGGGGCGGCAGCCTCGACGCGTTTGAAGCGTCCCTGAACGAGCTATTCGAAAAGGCGGATAGGGTTAAGGGCAGGCAAGCGCACTACAAGGCGGTTAGCGCCGCCTACATCAACTATTGGAAGAAGCGCGATGCCCAATTCTTCGAGGTAGCCCCGAGCGACATCGACCTCGCGGGCTTGACCATTCACGTGACTGCCGAAGTGGGCATGAGGTATGACGGCAACAACCTTGCCCTCAAACTCATCCTCACCGCGCCAAAGCCGACGAAGCACTTCAGGCAGGTTATCCAGCTACTCAGTGATGAGGCTTTCCGAAACCGTCCTAATATCCAGCCTGCGATTTGGGATGTACGGCGCGGCGAGATTCTTCAAAGGGTGCCCGTACCGAATCAATTTCGGCTGGCTCTTGAGGGTGACGCTTTGTACTTCCGGCATATGTGGGAGGGAATGGACCAGGAAGCAGAGGCGTAGAAGGTGAGGCAAGGTTAGCAGTTACTAGCGACGAACATTTCGGATCGGTTAGAATAACGACGAAGGCCCACCGAGAAAGGTGGGCCAGTCATTGAGCCGAGCTTGGAGCTAATTGTGAAGACCTAGACAATCCTCACGGTAGCAGCATCGGGTGGTTCTGTCTACCCGTCTCCAGGCGAGGCGGGTTTTTTGATGCCCTTTGGGGAGGCGGAGGGCAGGAAGGGTAATTTAAGATGCACTTGGCGTATTGCGACGAGTCCCAAGATCGGACCCGGACGGTTGCTTCTGCGGTGATTGTCCCGCAGGAGTCTTGGCGAGATGCCTTCGATGTGGTTCGTGACCTCCGTAAGTCGCTGAGCCGTAGGCACGACATACCTGTTCAGTACGAACTTCATGCCTATGACCTGGTCGGCGGGCGTGGCATGCCAGGGAAACGGAAGCGGCCCCTTGGCCGCGATCTAGGCTGCGCAATCTTCCTAGAGGCCCTTAGTACGGTTGATTTGCTGTCCAGCCTTGGCGTCTACACGATCAACGTGTCATTGCCAAACAAGGACTACCGGCATCCCCTACGTGCGGCAGTCACGCGGCTTCTCCAGCGATTCGAGAACAACCTGAACAAGGTCAGTCCATCGGAATACGGACTCGTGATTTATGACGGCCAAGAGGCGCAGCATCGTTCAATGGCGCAGCGCCTCCTGCGAAGGCTTCAGGTGTTCAACCCCGTGCCCTCGATGATTTACAAGGGCACCTACAGGGACATGCCGATCAAGCGGATTTTGGGTGATCCTATGATCCGCGACTCAGCTGACGACATTTTCATCCAACTGGCCGATCTCGTTGCGTATGCGCTCCTCAGGCAAGACAACCCGATTGTGCATCCAATTTCCGTGAAACACGGCATTCCCCGATCCTTTAGCCATGTCTCAAACACGTGGTTAACGGTGGCGGCGCGAGGCGATCCGCAAGGAGTTGTGCGAAACTAACATTAGAGAGACCGCCCCGCGGGGCGGTCTCGCCTAGCCAGAGCTTGGCCTGTTGGCCAAGGTGGTCTCGGCCCGCGTATTCTAACACGAGATGTCAATTGATATGAGTAACCCGAGTAAGCAGGATCACAAACACGACGACACGACGATCAAGCTCGACATGAGCTTTGACGAAGCGATTCGCCGCCTTACGCGAACGGATTCTCCGGCTGAGGCGTCTGGCAAAACCACTCGATCCGCCCCTGTACCTGGGCCATCAAAGCCGAAAACCGCTCGGCGTCCGAAACCTTCCGCGCATTGAACCTGTAGTCAAACTCGTGCAGGTAGTGGCCCAGGTAGCCCACGCCGACGTGGTGGAACGTCCCGTTCAGACCGCGCTTTAGCAGCGACCAGTAGCCTTCAATCCCCTGAGTGTGAACGTCACCACGCACGTACTCGATTTCGTGGTTGATCATCTCGTGGCGGAAGGGCTGACCCTTTATCTGCCGGTAGGTGGCCGCTTGATCCGTGATTAGGCGAGCGTTCGGCGCGACGTTCTTGTAGAGGATGGGGCGGAGCGTCCTGGCCTTCGCATCCGGCACCACTATCGAGCGCACCCGCCCGCCGCGTTCCTTTATGCCGAACACGACTTGCTTACCCTCAAGCGTCGGACCCTTCGGCCCTTGCTTCGGGCGGATGCCCATCTGTTCCTCATCGCGGCGGCGCTCGTGTTGAATCTTGTGGCCGCGCTTGCGGTGGGGATAGATGTAGGTTTCGTCAGCCTCAACGGTGCCGGTCAGCGGTAGCCCTACCTTGTCGCGCATGGCCTCGCGGATGCGGTGGCACATGAACCACGCCGTCTTGTAGGTGACTTCCAGCTCACGGTGTATCTGGTGGGCGCTCATGCCCTTCTTAGAGGCGCACATGAGGTATATGGCCGCGAACCACTTCGACAGCGGAACCTTGGAGTCCTCGAAGATCGTCCCTACGGTTGCGGTGTAGTCCTTGCGGCAATCCTTGTCCCGGCAGCGGTAGAGCGTCTTGACGATGTTCTTTGTGGCAGACTTGCGCTCGATGCGGTAGGGGTTCTCAGAGCCGCACTTGGGGCAGATGGGGCCGGTGGGCCAGCGCTGCGTTTCCAGGTAGGCGCGGCACTCTTCGTCCGACCACTTCATGATGCTGAGAAAACCTACGTCTGCCATCTCTCACCCCTTGTAGAATGAGTTTAGGTCAGATACGGTTGTGTGTCAAGTATCTAATTACCCCTTATATTGACTAAGCCGATTTAGCTTACCTATACTCATAAGTGGCCCCGGATTCCGGGGGCCTGTTTTTGTTGGCCAGAATTCAGCTCTCCGCCCGAGTGGCGCAATGGCAGCGCAACCGATTTGTAATCGGTAGGTTGAGGGTTCGAATCCCCCCTCGGGC
>CAZNHI010000152.1:0-6013 GCA_964572535.1 uncultured Dehalococcoidia bacterium | reverse complement strand
GCGTCGATTCCAGCCAGCTCAGATGCAGCTTGTAGGGCGAGTCCGGCGCCTGCGCCAGGGTGTCGTAGGTCCACTTTACGTCCTCCGACGTCAGCGGACGGCCGTTGTGAAACCTGGACGGCCTGAGCTTGAAGGTTAGCGTCAGTTTGTCGGGAGAAATCTCCGGCAAGGCCTGCGCCAGACTCGGTTCAACCTCGATGCCGATTCCCGGATGCCCCGGCTGGCCGTAGGCGTAGTCCATAAGGCCATCGTGAGTCAGGCCAGCCAGATTGTAGACACCCGAACCCGGGCTGACAGTCTTGATCAGTTCAAGGCCGACCGCGGGGTCGCCAAAACTCTGCCAGATCAGCTCGCCGCCGACCTTAGGCGTGCCGGGGTCGCTGGTTCTGTCGCTGGCGGAGCCGCCCTCGTCATCGCTGTCGTCACCACCGCAGGCCGTCAGGAAAGCAGCGGCCGCGGCCGTGGCGCCGGTTGCTGCCAGCGCGCGGCGTCTGCTGATGCGGCGCGCGAGTGCCTCGTCCCAGTAGGTGCTCAACATCTCTGATTCAGGAGTCTACAGCGTCCACGCCACAATGGCGAACGACTCACACCGGAACGTAAGAAGCTGCGTCTGGAAAACATCGGGTCAGGCGATGCCGTGGTCGCGGGCGTAGACGGCGGCCTTCGCGGTTGGTTAGCTGTGTCAGGGCGCGTGCTACAATCGGGTCTCCCCGTCGAGGGTCCACTTCTCGGTGTAGCTGCGGGATCGGCATCCCGCAGTGATTTGTTTTAGTGAAGGAGCCATGACCATGACCGACTGGAAGGAAATCGAGAGCCGCGTGTTTATGACCACCGGCCGCCGTATGCCGGTCGTGGTTGAACGCGGCGAGGGCACAAAGGTCTGGGACGACAACGGCAAGCAGTATCTGGACTTCTTCGGCGGGCCCGCGGTGCACAGCCTGGGGCACTGCCACCCCGTCGTTGTCAAGGCGATCGAGGAGCAGGCGCGCACGCTGATCCACGTCTCGAACGCGGTGTACTCGATACCGCAGCTGAAGCTGGCGCAGGTGCTGATCGACAACTCCTGCTTCGACCGCGTTTACTTCGGCAACAGCGGCTCTGAGGCGAACGAGGCGGCGATAAAGCTCGCGCGCAAGTGGGGCCGCGAGCGCAAGAACGGTGCCACCGACATCATCGCGGCGGTCGATTCCTTCCACGGGCGCACGATTGCAGCGGTGACGGCGACGGGCACGCCGCGCTACAGCGAGCCGTTCGGGCCGCTGCCGGGCGGGTTCATCCACGTGGCGTTCAACGACATTGAGGCGCTGCAGAACGCGACGACGCCCAACACAGCTGCGATTCTGCTGGAGCCGATCCAGGGCGAGGGCGGCGTCAACGTGCCGAACCCCTCCTACTTCCCGGCCGTGCGTAAGTGGTGCGACGACAACAACATCCTGCTGATCGCGGACGAGGTGCAGACCGGCATGTGCCGAACCGGGCCTCTGTTCGCCTACCAGGGCATGGATTTTGAGCCGGACGTGATCACGCTGGCGAAGGGCATAGGCTCGGGCATCCCGCTGGGCGCGATCATGGCGAAGGAGAGCGCCTCGGTGTTCACGCCGGGCGACCACGGCTCGACGTACGGCGGCAACCCGTTCGCGACGGCGGTGGGGCTGGCGGTGACGAACTTCATGATCGAGACCAAGCTCGGCGAGCGCGTCGAGAAGGTGGGCAGCTACATCCTGAAGAAGACGGACGGCTGGAGCGCGACACACAAGGCCGTGACCGGGTCGCGGGGCAAGGGCCTGCTGCTGGCGGTGGCGTTCAACCAGGACGTCGCCGAGAAGGTGGTTTTGGACTGCCTGGCCAACGGGCTGATCGTGAACAACGTGCGGCCGAACGCGGTGCGCCTGGCGCCGCCGCTGACGGTGAGCAACGAAGAGGTGGATGAGGCGCTGACGATCCTGGAGAAGGCGATCGAGCGCGCGGCGTAGCTCGCCGGCGGATTCTTAGTGGATAAGCGGCTGGGCGTCTGCGGGCGCTTCTGAGCTAATCAGACGCGGGAGGCGTCGTCTCTGTTGGAGGCGGCGCCTCTCCTGGTTTTCGCAGGATCGTGAAGGTCTGGAGCGAGGCGAGGGCGATGGCGACGGCTGAGGCGCCTACGGTGAGGTAGAGGCCGCTGCCGACGTCGGAGCCGCCGCTGCTGACGTCGCTGAGGTCGAGCAGGCTGACGATGAGGCAGACGATGGCCGATGACGCGGCGATGAGCACGGCGCGCGGACGGCGGCCCAGGACGGTCGCCAGGATGCCTCCGGCCGCGAGGATCAGGGTCGCGATGCCGTTGCCCTCGACGCCGTTCTCGCTGAAGGGGCCGCTCTCCGACCAGGGCAGGAAGGCGCCGACAGCGATGGCGATGAAGGCGGCGGTCACGGTTAGGCGCAGGATCATTCGAGGGCGAGACTAGCGTGGCGGTGAAGGTGGGGCAAGCAGGAGTGCAGAGTGCAGGGTGCAGGGTGCAGAGGCCATAGGGCAGAGGGGCTTACCTCACCCCAAGCCCCTCTCTGGTTTTGAAAGATGGGGCTACGCCCCAAACCCCCTGAAGGTGCGCATGATCCCGTGTGGTGGCCGAGACTGCCGCGCCTCGGGCTGGCGCCCTCTGGCTCGCAATGGGTGCCGGGGGCACGCGATGGCAGTCAAGCGACTGGGCGTGTAATGACGGGCCGCGCTATGATCCGAGCATGGCGAAACCCCTGGCGGTGCTGGCGTACAGCGGCGGGCTGGACACGTCCGTGATCCTGCACTGGCTGCAGGACAACGGCTGGGAGGTCGCTGCGTATACGGCGAACCTGGGTCAGCCGGACGGTGACCTGGAAGCGGCTGCGGCGAAGGCGCGGCAGCTGGGCGCGGTCGATACCTTTGTCGAGGACCTGCGCGCCGAGCTGGTGGACGAGTTCTTCCTGCCGGTACTGCAGCTGCACGCGCGCTACGAGGGCCGCTACCTGCTGGGCACGTCGATTGCGCGCATACCGACGGCGCGGGGCCAGATGCGCTACGCCAAGCGCATCGGCGGCAACATTCTGGTGCACGGATCGACGGGCAAGGGCAACGACCAGGTGCGCTTCGAGACGGTGTACCGCGTGCTGCAGGAGGACCCCGAGTACAGCCTCAAGGACTTCGGCATCTACGCGCCGTGGAAGGAGCCGGACTTCCTGGCCCGCTTCAGCGACGGCGGACGCCGGGTGATGACGGCGTACTCGCAGGAGCACGGCATCCCGCTGCCCAGCGGCGGCACTGACGAGGGGCCGCCGTACTCGCAGGACGCAAACGTACTTCACATAAGCTCTGAGGGCCGTGCGCTGGAGAAGCCGGAGGACGACCACCGGCAGGTGCTGTTCACCTACCTCTCGCGCTGGGATCAGACGCCGGACCGCCCGGAGCGCGTGCGCGTGCACTTCCACCAGGGGCGTCCGGTGGGCGTCGAGCTAATGGACGAGGACCGCAACGGCCTGGGGCAGGGCGTCGAGGTGAAGCCCCCGGCGTCGATCCTGCCGGTCGTCGAGTACCTGAACCAGGTTGGCGGCAAGCACGGCGTGGGGCTGCTTGATATGGTGGAGTCGCGCTACGTGGGGTTGAAGTCGCGCGGCGTGTACGAGTCGCCGGCGCACGCGATCCTGCTGGCGGCGCACGAAGACCTGGAGTCGCTGGTGCACGACCATCGCGTGCTGCACGACAAAGCGAAGCGGGCGCTGGATGTGGCGGAGGCGGTGTACCAGGGGCGCTGGTTCGTGCAGGAGATGGAGACGTGGCTGGCGGCGAACGCGGTGGAGCAGAAGCGCGTGACGGGCTGGAGCGAGTTGCGGCTGTACAAGGGCTCGATCCTGCCGGTGGCGCGGTCGAGCCCGCACTCGCTGTACAACGAGGAGGCGGTGTCGTTCGACACGGCGTCGGAGCAGTACGACCCGACGCAGGCGCGGGGCTTCATCGACACGCAGGCGGTGGAGCAGCAGGCGCAGATGCGGCAGAAGCGCACGCTGCGCGAGTAGCAGGAGGCCAAGATGGCCTCAAAGTATTAGCGGATGACGAGCCGTTGACGTTGCCGTACACTTGTTCTTATGAACGAGGGGTTGGAGCATCGCATTGCGCGGATGTACAGCGCGATTGGTGAGATGTCTGCGTCCTGGGATCGCAATGCTCTCCGAGTTACGCCCATTGTTGATGAGAAGTCAGTCGGATGGATGCTGGATTTCAAGGGCGGCACAAGCGATGAGCAGCTTTCGAACAGGGTGTTTACTGCCATCTACAACATTGCGCACCTTCGCGATCACTTGCGCCGGTGGGCGCGAGCAAATGGCAAAGACGAATCACGGGTCGACGCAGTACGGAGGCAGACCTCCGCACTGCGGATCATCACCGACCTTTCGGACAGCGATAAACACGAAGGCTCTCGGAGAGACGGCGGTCAATCGGGATTGGCGCCTCACCTGAGAAATGTCACCCAAGCCCTTCAAACTCGTGGACCAGGATCCAGCTTCGCCTTCTCGCTTCGCGATGGATCCGTGTCCACGACAGGTGATCTAGGGCTCGTAATTGACGCGGAGGTTGTCGACAAGGACGGAAACGTGCTGGGTTCGCTCGCTAAGCTATCTGAGGAAGCTCTCAAGGCGTGGGAATCGCTGCTCGTAGAGTTCGGTATTCAAACGTAGCCCTTACGCCTGTCCCACACCAGGAGCTCACGCGATGCCCTCGATCATTGCCAAGGTCTCTGCGGGAACGTCTTCACCCTGTGCAGTGCCCACCAGAGTGCCGTTTGCGGCGAATACAGCGACTGCGAGGCGCTGCGAGACGTCTTCGAGGGGGAGGGCGTTGACGAAGGCGCCGTCCCAGTCCGGCAGCATCACCACGTAGTCGTCCGCGGTTTCGCCGGGAGGCAGCTCTGCGACGGCTTTGGCGTGCTCGGAGTTGAGGATGCCGCGCGCGACGCCCCGGAAGAGGCTGGGTACGCTGTGGAGGTCGATGACGTGGCCGACGAGCACCTGCGCGGCGGTGTAGCGGGCGCGCACGGCGGCCTCGACGGGTGTGGCGTCGTTCTGGGTGGCCTCAGCGAAGCAGATGAGGACGGCGGGGCGGTCGAGGGCGGTGACGTCGACGATGCGGCCCGAGCCTACGGCTTCGAGGGTGGGGTAGGTCATCGGGCGCAGCGTAGGTCAGGTGTGGAGCAGGGGCAAGGGAGGGCAGACGAGCTATTGAGTCCGCGCGTGGTACCCGAGGTTGCTTCGCCTCGGGCAGTCGCCCTCTGGCTCGCAATGGGTGGCGTGGGGCTAGCGTCCGTTGGTTCGCAATGGGTAGGGGGAACCGCGGCTTCCACCGAGGATCGCTTCTTGTTACGATACGGCTCCCGCGCAGACACGTTATGGGTGAATAGTCGACGTAACGTTGCCTTTAGGGGCGTCGACGCCGCATATTGAGAAGGCTATGACGATACAAGACCCACCGGAAACAGAAACGCAGCTGCAGACGGACGATGTCCGCATCGCCGGGATCAAAGAGCTGGTCCCGCCGGCCCATCTGCTGCGCGAGTTTCCCGTGCTGCCCGAGGCAGCGCGCACGGTCTTCTCTACGCGACAGGAGATTCACCGCATCCTGCACGGAGCGGACGACCGCCTGCTGGTGGTCATCGGGCCGTGCTCGATCCATGACGTGAAGGCGGCGAAGGAGTACGCGAGCCGGCTGGCCCCCGTGCGCGAGCGCCTTTCTCGTGACCTGCTGATCGTGATGCGCGTTTACTTCGAGAAGCCGCGCACGACCGTCGGCTGGAAGGGCCTGATCAACGACCCGAACCTGGACGGCAGCTTCCAAATCAACGAAGGCCTGCGCGTGGCGCGCCAGCTGCTGGTGGACCTGGCGAACGACGGTATGCCGGCCGGTTGCGAGTTCCTGGACATGATCACGCCGCAGTACATCGCGGACCTTGTGGCGTGGGGCGCAATCGGCGCGCGCACGACCGAGAGCCAGATCCACCGCGAGCTGGCGTCCG
>CAZNHI010000151.1:0-6067 GCA_964572535.1 uncultured Dehalococcoidia bacterium | reverse complement strand
CGGGCGGCGTGCGGGCCTCCGGGCCCAGCCCTTGCGCCTTCAGGTTCAGGATGATCCGCTCCAGCCCCGTCCCAAAACCGCTCCCAGGCGTCGGCCGGCCCCCCAGCTGCTCGATCAGCCCGTCGTAACGCCCGCCGGCGCCGATCGTGGTCTGCGCGCCCTCGACTCTCGGCTGAAACTCAAACGCCGTGCGCGTGTAGTAGTCGATGCCGCGTACCAGCGAGTGGTCGATTTGGTACTCGATTCCCAGCTCCTCGATCAGCCCTACCAGCGTCTTGAAGTGCGTCTCGCACGGCTCGCACAGGTTGTCGATGCTCTTCGGGGCGTTCGGCTTGAACGGCTGGCACGGCTCGTTCTTGCAATCCAGCAGCCGCAGCGCGTTGACCTCGTAGCGACGCTTGCAGTCCCCGCATAGCCGGTCCAGCTTGTCGGCGTAGTACGCGCGCAGCTTCTCCAGGTACGCCGGCCGGCACACGTCATCGCCGATCGTGTTCAGGAGCAGGTGCAGGTTCGTCAGACCTAACGTCTCGTAGAACGTCCGCAGCAGGTCGATGACCTCCGCGTCGGTCGCCGGCGACGCATCGCCGATCGCCTCGACGCCGAACTGGTGGTGCGCGCGATAGCGACCCGCCTGCGGCCTGTCGTAGCGAAACACCGACGCGATGTAGAACAGCCGCACCGGCTGGGGCCACGACGCCATGCCGTGCTCGATGTAAGCCCGCGCCACGCCATGCGTCCCGTCTGTCCGCAACGCCAAGTCGTCCCCGCCGCGGTCTTGGAAGGCGTATATCTCCTTGTCCGCAAGATCCGTACCCTCAGAGCCGGGCCGCAGAAACACACCGACGTGCTCGAACACAGGCGTCTGAATCTCACCGTAACCGTAGGACTCCGCCACGCGCACCGCCGTGTCGCGCAGCCAGCGCCAGTACAGTTGGTCAGCCGGTAGAAGGTCGCTCACACCACGTGGGGCTCGGTAGCTCTCAGGCATGCGACAAGCCTACCAGCGCCACCCCCGGCCCGAAAGCCGCTTTGCCCCCAAACCCAGTCCCCTCGCGTACTAGAAGACTCCAGGGCTATCTCCCGTTTGGCCCCGGCTCGCGAAGTAGCGCTCATGCGCCCCTTTAGCGGGGGCTCCGGGGGCGTCCCCCGGCTTTACACACAATCGCCCCTACCGGCACGAAGCCCTTCAAACGATAATGCGATCGTGATCCACGACATTCGTGCCCGCCTCGCCGCCTACAGCCCACGCACCTTCGACGCCAACGGCAACCCTCGCGCCGCCGTCCTCGTACCCCTCTACACCCATCAGGACGACCTCTACGTCGTCTTCACCAAGCGCACCGACCGCGTCCAGCACCACCCCGGTGAGATCTCTTTTCCCGGCGGCGCCATGGACCCGGACGACCCGGACCTTATAGTCACCGCCCTCCGCGAGGCTGAAGAAGAGATCGGCCTCAGCCGCGACCACATCGAGGTCATCGGCCGGCTGGACGACATCGTGACGATCAGCAGCTTCCACGTCAGCGTCTACGTCGCCGAGATCGACCCCCAGCGCTCCCCTTACGCCTGGCAACCCCACGAGCACGAGGTCGCCGAAATCCTCGAAGTGCCGCTGCACCACGTGCTCGACGCAGCCAACCTCGTCGAAGTCCCGCGTCAGCGCGACGGCCAACTCATAATCATGGAAGGCTTCCGTTTCGGCGAGCACATCATCTGGGGCGCCACCGGCCGCATGCTGCGCAACTTCCTCGACGTTGCGGTCGTCCCCAGCGCCGCCCCTCGCTAACCGGCGCGACGGCCCATCCTTCAAATCAGTACCTCCTGATCCCAACCGTAGGGGCGCACGGCCGTGCGCCCCTACGTCTCTCCCACCGCACAGACCTCCGACCGCGAAGCTGTGGGATTCATCCTGCAGGGTCCGTATCCACAACCTACCGTCCCGCACACTGAGCACGCCCGCTAAACTAGCTCTCATGAAGCTCATCCTCGTCCGCCACGGCGAATCCGTCGGCAACTACGAAAATCGCCTCCAGGGCCAGGCAGACTACGAGCTCACCGAACTCGGCCGCCGCCAGGCCGCGCTCACCGCGGAACGTCTGCACCAACTCGGCGCTACCGCCCTCTACAGCAGCCACCTCTCGCGCGCCCACGAAACCGCCCGCAGCATCGGCGCGCGACTCGCCATCGAGCCGGTCATCCTCGAGGACGTCTCCGAGTACCACTTCGGCGAGATGTCCGGCAAGACCTACGCCGAGATCCGCGAACGCTTTGCCGCCATCGCCAACCCCGCGGAGCGCGTCTATCCCGGCGAGGAGGGCAGGGACGTCTTCTGGGATCGCGTCACGACCACCCTGTGGCGCCTGGCAGAGTCCCATCCGGCTGAAACGGTGGCGGTCGTGTCCCACGGCGGGCCCATCGCGCTCTTCTGCCAGGCCGTGCTCGGCCTCCCGTACCGGCGTCCGATGCCCTTCTCAATCGACAACTGCTCCCTGAACGTCTTTGAGGCTTCGATAACCTCATCAGGCGAACGCCACGCCGTCCTTTTGAATCTGAACGACACCTGCCACCTGGCGGACTGAAACGCATCCGGCCGATCCCGGTTCTAGTTGTTGAGATGCAGACTTAACACTCTATGGATTGACGCGGACATCGGACGCGAGTAGGATGCCCGAGTCCGTGGTGGATCCCACAGACGGCACACGGCGTCCTGCCGAGCCAGGGAGAACTTCCCAAAACCCCAAAAATTTAGGCTCAGTAGACACACCTGAAGCTAACCCCGGAAAGGAGATCCAACCCGTGAGCTTCTTCGGCAGCAACACCAGACCCGACATCAAACCAGGTGCTGAACTCACCGACCGCGATCGCGATCGTGGCCTCCGCGGCTCCGACACCCGCTTCCTCGGCGAAGTCAGTACCGGCGACAACGACCTCACGACGCCATCCTTCGTAGGTGACGCCCGCGTCCAGCCCAGCGCGGCCCCCACGCCGCCTGAGCGCTGCACCAACGTCATCGCCACCGGCGCCCGCTGGAAGGGCACCCTCAAGGTGGACGACAGCGTCCGCATCGACGGTCACTTCTCCGGCGAAATCGACGCCAAGGGCACCGTGCAGATCGCCGAAGGCGCCGACGTCGACGCCAAGGTCCACGCGGCCTTCGTCGTCATCTCCGGCAGCTTCAAGGGCGAAATCAAGTGCGACCAGCGCGTCGAACTCATGCCGCGCAGCAAGGTCAGCGGCGAGATCATCACCAAGATCCTCAGCATCCACGAAGGCGCCACCCTGGACGGCGGCGTCCAGATGACCTCGGACACGGTCACGCGCCTCAACGGCGCCCGCACCGCCCGCAACGGCGCCGCTGACGCCGAACCCGCGGCCGAGCGCCGCAACGGCCGCGCCGAAACCGCACCCGTAACCGCCGCCGCCGAATAACCACCGGCAAACGTCAGCAACCAACAGGGCCGAGGTCTAAGACCTCGGCCCCTTCATATCCTTCGTCGCTAGTGCTTAGCGCGGCCGCGGCGTCATCCGGCCTCCCGGCCCGACAGGCGTGCGCCCCATGATCTCGTCCACCTCGGCGAACTCCTCGTCCGTCAGATGCCAGTCCGCCGCTTTCGCGTTCTGCTCCACCTGCTCCGGCTTCGTCGCCCCCGCGATCACGCTGCCCACGTACGGCTTGCTCGCCAGCCAGCTGAACGCCAGCTCGATCATCGAGTGGCCCCGCTCCTGCGCGAACGTCTCCAGCTTGGTCAGCATGTCGAAGTTGCCCTCGTTCAGCACCCGGCCGAAGGGGCTGTTCGGGTTGCCCAGGCGCGTGCCCTCCGGCGGGGCCTCGTTCGGGCGGTACTTGCCCGTCAGGAACCCAGAGGCCAGCGGGAAGTAGGGCAGCAGGCCCAGCCCGTAGGTCGTGATCGCCGGCGCCAGCTCCGTTTCGATGTTGCGCTGCAGCAGGTTGTACTCGTTCTGGGCGCTGATGAAGCGCGTCAGGTGCTCCGTCCGCGCCACCCAGTCCGCCTCAACCACCTGCCAGCCGAAGAAGTTGCTGTTGCCGATGTAGCGCACCTTGCCCGACTTCACGATGTCGTCCAGCGTGCGCAGCGTCTCCTCAATCGGCGTCTTCGGGTCCGGGAAGTGCACCTGGAACAGGTCGATGTAGTCCGTGCCCAGCCGTCGCAGGCTCGCGTCCACCGCCTCGATCAGGTACTTGCGCGAGAGGCCGCGCCAGTACGGGCCCTCGCCCATCGGCCCCGCCGCCTTCGTCGCTATCACGATGTTGCGCCGGTGCTGCTTCAGCGCCGGCCCCATGAACTCTTCCGACTTGCCGCCGCCGTAGAGGTCCGCCGTATCGAACAGCGTGATCCCCATGTCGATGCACTTGTCGATGACGGCCGCCGTGCCCGCCGCATCCACGCGACCGCCGAAGTTGTTGCACCCCAGGCCCACCACCGATACCTGCAGGCCCGAATTGCCAAGACTCCTGTACTCCACTGGTTTAGATGACCTTTCTAGACGCCAAACGCTCTCGTCCGGCTAAACAAACGCAGAATCAAACGGCGGGGGAATCGCTCACAAACGGACGCACACATTATATCGACAAGCGCAGTATTCAGCCCACCACCGACGCCTTTAGCCGGAACGCGATGCGAACGCAGGCTCAGGGCTTGAGCAACTGAATAAGGTCGCCCACACGGACTCCAATAGAGCCGAGGACAAAGGCAACGCCCTTGTCCGGCACTGGTCTCTCGCTAAAGGCTATGTCCAATCGAACGTTGCTGTGCACGTGCATGTCGATTTGCTGGCCTTTGAGGATTCCGAAACGCATCACCTCTGTGTCTCCTACAACAGGACCAAAGTTGGTGCTGATTTCAACCAGGCGCGATTTGGCTTCTGCGGGCTCTACCTCTATGAATCCCTCGCGCGCAGATGCGGTTACTACATGCAGGAAGCGGTGCCTATCAGTGTTCGACAGTTCAAAGAGCCAAAGCAGGGGATCATCTCTCATACGACCGTACTTTCGCTTAAACGGCTGCTCGTCTTCGATGAGTCTTTGCTTAGCCAAATCCATCTGACCAATACGCTTGAAGTTCCAGGCTTCGGGGTCTCCGAGCTCGCCAAACCCCTTAGATTTGGTGAAGATCGGAAACTCGACATCGCGGTTACAAATGCCCTTGTTGTCTTCCGTAAGTTGACAAGCCATGTGGTCGAGACACGACCTCAAGTGATAGAGGATTTCACCAACGAGAACGCCGTAACGTTTTGGCGGAGGGGCGTTGGAAAACGCCTTTACGATGAGATGGTTGGGCTCGGAACCGAAGTCGTTGACGACTCCGTTCTGCTCTCCATTGAGGAATCCATCGGATTCTTCCTTAAGGGACTTGAGGTGTTCCCCCATCCTGTCCAGTTTGGCAGCGATGTCATCCCAACTCATCAGGCATCCTCAAAGTATCAGCGGCAACGACACGCAGGAGCCCAAACAGAAAGCCCGCAACCGTCTCGAATGTAGGGGCGCACGGCCGTGCGCCTTACCCACGAATCCGCTTATCCGCTACGCATCCGCTGACAGCCCCTACGCGATCTCCCGGATCGTCGTGTCTGTCTCCCGCGCCACCGCGAACACACCCCGCACACCCTCGATCTTCGCGAACAAGCGGTGCAGCTGCTCCACTCCCGTCGTGTCCAGCGTGATCGATACCGTCACCGTGTGGTCGTCGTGCGGGTCGGTCCGGAGCGTCGCGATGTTCACGCGCTCGTCCGCCACCACCGTGCTCAGGTCGCGGATCAGGCCCACGCGGTCCCACGCCTCCACCTTCACCGACACCGGGAACAGCCGTCCGCGCTCGCCCCATTCGACGTCGACAAAGCGCTCTTTCTCCTGGCTGTGCACCACGTTCGGGCAGTCGCCGCGATGGATCGTCACGCCGCGCGCCCGCGTCACGTAGCCGGTAATCGAATCCCCCGGCACCGGGCTGCAGCAGCGCGCCATCTGGGTCAGCACGTCGCCCGTGCCCAGCACGCGGATCGTGCGGTCGTGCTCCGGCGTCGCTGTCGCGGGCGCGGTTGCGTGCCCGGT
>CAZNHI010000150.1:0-6069 GCA_964572535.1 uncultured Dehalococcoidia bacterium | reverse complement strand
TCAAGCTGCTGGGCGAAGAGCTGATCGCCTTCCGCACGACGTCCGGCAAGGTGGGGCTGGTGGCGAACTCGTGCCCGCATCGAGGCGCCTCGCTGTTCTTCGGGCGCAATGAAGAAGACGGGCTGCGCTGCGTTTACCACGGCTGGAAGTTCGACGTGACAGGCGCGTGCGTCGACATGCCTTCGGAGCCGGCGGAATCGAACTTCAAGGGCAAGGTGCGGGCGCGCGCCTACCCGTGCAGCGAGCGCGGCGGCATCATTTGGGCGTATATGGGGCCACGGGAGGTACCGCCGATGCTGCCGGACCTCGAGGCGAACATGCTGCCCGAGGGTGAATCGGCGATCTACAACCTCTACCTACAGACGAACTTCATGCAGAACTGGGAAGGCGAGATGGACACCGCACACGCCGCCTTCCTGCACGGCAGCTTCAGGCCGCGCAAGGCGTTGGCGCCCGGAAGCGCCGCCTACTACGTTGAGCAGAACAAGGCGCCGCGGTTCAGCGTGCTCGACACCGAGTTCGGCACGGCTTACGGGGCATACCGGCCGGCGGGCGAGGACTCTTACTACTGGCGCATCGCGCACATGCTGTTCCCGTTCTACGCCATGATCCCGACAGGCACTCTGGGCCTGAACATCTTCTGGCGCGCCTACGTGCCGATGGACGACGAGCACACGCTGATGTGGACGCAGGTGGGCGGCACGGAGGGCGACCGCCGCATCCAGTGGCTGCCAAACACGACCGACTGGTACGGGCGCTTCCGAATAACGCAGGGGCCGGAAAACGGCTTCCTGCAAGACCGCGAGGTGCAGAAGTCGGGTGAGAGCTACACGGGCATCCCGGGCGGCGCGCGGCCGCAGGACATGGCTGTGACCTGGAGCATGGGCACGGTCTACGACCGGTCGCGCGAGCACCTGGGCACCACCGATCAGCTGATCATCAAGACGCGGCGTCGCATGCTGGCGGCGGTGCGGGCGCATCGCGATCAGGGCGTGATCCCGCCGGGGGTAGAAGAGCCGCAGATTTACCAGCAGCGCTCCGGCGGTGTTGTCCTGCCGCGCAGCGCCGACTGGTGGGAGGCGACGCGAGACCTGCGCAAGGCTTTCGTGAAGCACGAGGGGCTGCAGCCGTTGGTCGGGGTGTAGGTTTACGGACGAAGCCGCGCCCCTAAGACAGGACGTGGGCCCGAGATTGCTTCGCCTCGCGCTGTCGCGCTCTGGCTCGCAATGGAGACGGGTTTTGCACCCGGCCGTGGTATCGCGGGCGAAGCGGCGGCGTCCGCATAATGGCGGGGCAGTCCAGAGGAGGACGAGATGGCGGACAAGCTGCGCGTCGGGATCATCGGCGCCGGGTCATACACGATTAACCGCATGTTGCCGGGGTTCTTGAAGGCTCCGAACTGCGAGGTCACGACGGTGGTCAACCGGCGGCGCGAGAACGCTGAGAAGGTCGCGGCGCAGTTCGGCATAGCCAACGTAGCGGATGACTGGCGGCAGGTTCTGGCTAGCAGCGACGTGGACGCGGTGCTGATCGGCACACCGCCGAATACGCATCGGGAGATGGCGCTGGCGGCGTTCGAGGCCGGCAAGCACGTGCTCTGCCAGACGCGTATCGCCACGACGGCGGACGAGGCGCGCGAGATGCACGCCTCGGCTGAGGCGGCCAAGCAGCGCGGTGTGCGCGCCATGCTGGTGCCGCCGGGCCCGTTCTATCGAGGGCGGCGCTTCATCGAGCATCTTGTGAAGTCGGGTTACCTGGGACGGGTGACGCACGTGCAGGCCTTCAACCAGAACGGCAGCATGGCCGACCCTACGACGCCGCTGAGCGTGGGGCGCAACGAGCTGGAGCTGTACGGCAAGTACAACGCAGCGCAGCTGGGCCTGACCTATGACGTGATGGCGCCCTGGACCGGCCACGCGACGAAAGTGCTGGGACAGCGCGCGACGTTTGTCGAAGAACGGCCGGCGACTCCGGGCGGGCAGATGGCGAAGGCTCCGTATCCGGAAGAGGTGACCGTGCTCTCGGAGACGGAGAGCGGCGCCGTGGTGTTGAACCTGCTGAACTGGGCCGCGCGCTTCTCCGAGAGCCGCATCGAGCTGTACGGCGATAAGGGCACCGTGATCTACAAACAGCGCGGCGACGTGATCCTGGGCGCACGCGAGGGAGACGAAGGACTGCAGGAGATCCCGATACCGCCGGAGCACGACGGTCCGTGGCTGGTGGAAGAGGAGTTCGTGCGGCTGGCCATCGGTGAACTGGAGGAACCGAGCTTCACGTTCTGGGATGGCGTGCGCAACATGGAGTACCTGGAGGCGGCTTACAACTCGGCGATGGAGGGTCGCTGGGTATCGATGTAGGGGGCGCTGACAAGGGCCGAATGGACCGAAACTGAAATAGACAGCCTTTTCGATACCGCCTGCTTAGACTACACTTGGTCTATAGTTGGGCGCGGCAGACTGTTTCGCTTCCGCGAGCGCGGGAGCTTAGTTTTCTGGACGGGAGATGCGAATGGCGGGCATCCAGATCTATGGTGCCGGACGAGCGGGAGACGGAACCAACACCAACATGCAGTTGATGACTCAGGCCCTCAAAGACATGGGCGCCTGGACGTTCTTCTGGCGCGATGAGGTGTACTCGAACATCGAGACACGCGATAGCGGCTTCGGCCTGCGCGCCTCCGACAGCCCGATCTTCGGCCCGGATGACGAGTTCGATATCCTGGAGGCGTTCGACGCCGGCGCGCTGGTTGACGTGGCCAACGAGGGCCGCATCCCGCCGCTGGCCCGCCTGAAGGACGGCGGCATCCTGCTGTATGACTCCACGGTCCGCCTGGACTACCCGAACACCGGCAAAGAGGTGAAGATCGAAGCCGTGCGGGGGCTGATCGAGAGCAAGAAGCTGCGGGTCATGGGGCTGCCGATGGGGCAGATGGCCAAGGAGCAGCTGAACCTGTACCGTGCTCGCGGCACGATCGCCGTTGGCGTGGTTGCCGAGCTGACAGGGATGACAGACGAATCGCTGCTGGCGCGCTCGGCCAAGCGCTTCGGGCCGGATAGCGACGTATACAAGATGAACGCGCAGGCGCTGGCCATCGGACGTGAGTACGCGCGCGACCAGGGCTGGGAGGCGCCAGACCTCAAGGTCAACTTCACGCCCGTGCCCGACGACAAGCGCCAGATCATCCTCGGCGACGAGGCGGTAGCTATGGGTGCGATTGTTGCGGGCTGCCGCGTCTACGCCGGCTACCCGATTACGCCCGCCTCCGAAGTACTGGAATTCATGGCGGACCACATCAACAAGTTTGGCGGCGCGATGATCCAGGCTGACTCCGAGATGGCAGCCGCGCACCACGTAATCGGCTCGGCGCTCGCGGGAGCGCGCAGCATGACGGCGACCTCCGGCCCGGGCTTCGACCTGATGCAGGAGGCAATCTCGGCCAGCGGTATCACGGAGACGCCGATGGTCATCGTGCTGTGCATGCGCGGCGGCCCCGGCACCGGCCTACCGACACGTCAGGGTCAGGAAGAGTTGAACGAGGCAATCTTCGGCAGTCACGGCGACATCGCGCGCATCGTGCTCGCCGTGAGCGAGCCCGAGGACTGCTTCTACGTGATGGAACACGTCTTCAACCTGGCAGAGCGCTACCAGTGCCCAGTATTCCTGCTGCTGGACCAGATGCTGGCCCAGTCCAGTTATACGGTGCCGGAGCTTGACCCCTCGGGTTTCGTAATCGACCGGGGCAAGCTGCTCACGCCCGAGCAGTTCGCGGAGCGGTACGGCGACAACCGCAATGGCCGCCGCTACAAGCGCTACGAGGTCACGGAAGACGGCATCTCCTACAGGGCCATCCCGGGGACGCCGGGCGTGACGAACTTCTACTCCAACACCAACGAGCACACAGAAGACGGCTACCTCACGGAAGAGGAAGTCCACCGGCAGGTGCAGATGGACAAGCGTTTCAAGCAGCGCATGGAGCTGATCCGCAACGAGCCCCAGCTGCCGCAGCCGCGAATGTATGGCGACAGCAAAGCCAAGATTGGGTTCATCAGCTACGGAGGCACCTACGGTCCGATCCGTGAGGCCGTGGAACGCATGGATGCCATGGGCGTAAAGGCGAAGTTCATGGAGTTGCGCACAATGTGGCCTCTGGACGGCGAGGGCGTAAAAGCGTTCATCGACAGCTGCGACGTGGTCTACGTACCGGAGTACACGGCGGGCGCCCAGCTCCGTGGCCTGATTCAGCGCGAGGCGACGGGCCCGTCACCGAAGCTCGTATCGATTTTGCGCTACGACGGACGAAACATGACGCCGGGCTGGATCATCAGCCGCACCGAGGAGGCCAAGGTTGGCAACTAGCGACATCGCGATTACCCCGATTACCAGGGCTGATATCACGGGCGAGAGCGCCTGGTGGTGCCTGGGTTGCGGCGACTTCGGCGTGAACTCTGCTGTACAGCAGGTGATCATGAGCCTGGTCAACGAAGCCGGAGTGCCTCTGGAGAACGTGTTCGCGCTCTCCGGCATCGGCTGCTCTAGCAAAGAACCGGACATGCTGCGCGTCAACGCCTACCAGGGGCAGCACGGACGCTCCCTGCCGGTAGCAGTCGGCCTGGCCATCGCTAACCCCGGGCTCAAGATCCTGGACTTCGGCGGCGATGGCGACACCTACGCGATCGGCATGGAACATTTCATGCACTCGATCATCCGAAACGTGAACATCACGCTGATCATCATGAACAACCAGGTCTATGGCCTGACGAAGGGCCAGGCGTCGCCGACGGCTCACGGCGGCCTGAAGACGATTTCGACGCCCGAGGGCAAGACCGGCAGGCCGGTAAACCCGCTGCGCCTGGCGATCGCCGGCGGCGCGGCTTTCGTGGCCCGCGGCGTGTCCTGGCAGCGCAACGAGCTGGTTGAGTTGATCCTCAAGGCTGTCAACACGAACGGCTTCTCGCTGGTGGACGTGTTTTCGCCCTGCGTGACCTGGCACCGCGAGCCCGGCATCCGCGGCTCCGGCCCGATCTTCGACTGGTACCGTCAGGACTACGCAATCGACATCAAGGACGCGTGGCAGAGCATGCGCGACCAGGTGTTCACGGACGAAGAGCGCGCGAACCTGCCCACCGAGTACGACCCGAGGAGCCCGGAGGCGGCGCTCAACGGCCTGCGCCTGATCTCCGAGGCCGGGAAGCTCGGCCGTGAGGTCACGGGCCTGCTGCTGCAGGACGACTCGCAGCCGGCGATGGCGGAGAACCTCGGCATCTCGGCAGACAGGGCGCCGGTGTTCCAGGACATCTCGGTGGAGTCGAACCTGGACGCGTACCGGGCGCTGCTGGCCGGCATGCGCTAGTAGATAACGAAATCAAGCAAAAGGGCGGTCCAGGCGGACCGCTCTCTTTGTGTCCATGCCCGGCGACACTCTAAGGCGTTACGGGAGCCGTCATCACTGCGCACTGCACCTGACATGGGGGACACCCCCAAACCCTCGCTGAAGATGCTCTACGGCGTGACGATTGCCCTGGTAACGACGCTGCCGCCTTCGCGGCCGAGCCACTCTGCGGTCTCGAAGGCCTCGCTGATGCGGTCGAGGGGGAAGGCGTGGGAGATGACCTTGGTCAGCGGGAACTTGTCCCGGGTGCGCATGAGGAAGTCGAGCGAGTTGGGGATGATCCAGGGGTCGTAGTGCTGGATGGCGTTGAAGCGGATCTGGTTCGAGACCAGCTTCTGGACGTCGAGGTGGGCGATGCTGCCGGGCGAGATGTGCCCGACCTCCAGGTACGTCCCACGCATACGGCACATCTGCACGCCCTCCTCGACGGCGGAGGGGAAGCCCACCAGCTCGATGACGATGTCGGCGCCGATGCCGTTGGTGAGTTCCATAACGCGGTCGATGCGTGACTGGGGCGTCGTGTACTGGTTGAGGTTGATCGTGTCGGTGGCGCCGCACTGGCGGGCGAGTTCGAGGCGCGGCTCCTGGCCGTCGATGACGATGACCTGGTTGGCGCCCATCTCTGAGGCGACGGCCGTCGCGTTGACCCCGAGGCCGCCGGCGCCCTGAATCACGACCTT
>CAZNHI010000149.1:0-6150 GCA_964572535.1 uncultured Dehalococcoidia bacterium | reverse complement strand
GGCCAGCAGCCGAGCGCGGTGGCGCGCGACTGCCACATCGCGATGACGAGTGGCGTGCGGACGAGCGGGACGGGCTTGCCGGTGATCAGTTCGCTGCCGTGGACCGACTTCCAGTCGGCTGCGAGCTTCAGGATCCAGGTTTCTTCTGCCGGTGAAACGACGGTTGGCTTGATCTTGCCGGCCAGCGTGTCCGAGACCATGGTGCCGGAGCGGTAGTGGTCGAACTTGCCGGGTTCGAGCTCCTCGAGCAGGACTTCGACGAAGATCGGCTTGCCGTCCACCTGGAGGCTGGAGGCCGACTTCGATGAGCGGTTGAAAGCCTCGACGGCGCCGTCGAGCCACTCCTTCTTCGTGCTGGAGCTGGCGATTGTGACCTTGATGCTGCCATCAGCGCTCACTGCCCCGGCGTCTTCGTCTCCGCCGAGAGTCTCCGTGAAAATCATCACGGCGAGGATGAGTGCTGCGATGGCGAACCAGCGCACGTTCTTGTTCATTACAAACCTCCATTCGTTCCGGTGCTATCCGGGTTGCTCGCCAGCCAGTGGCCTATCGAAGCGATCCAGCTTTCTGACTTCTTTTCCAGCCAGTCGGCGTAGACCAGGGCAGTCATGACGCCGGTTGCCACGCACGCCGCCAGGACAAAGACGAGCCACGCGCGGTCTGCGCCTGAGTTGTCTACGTGGCCGCTCGTCTTAGCTTCTCCGTGTTGAACAACACGAAGACTCACCGGCACCTCTACGCTTCTGGCCTCGCCGGTCTTCAAGACAACCTGGCCCCAGAGGGTGCCGGTAAGGCTGGCTGCCTTCCTGCCGGGTACGCCTGGTGCGGGAATCAGTGCGTAGATGGGCCCGTACTCTGCCTTGAGACGCGCGGGCAGAGTTGTCTGGAAGCCTGACTCGGCGTCGGTGAGCTGCAGGTAGACAGAGCTCTTGCTGGTGTCCGGAGAGGAGTCAGCCTGGAAAAGTTCGAGCTTGATCTCCTCGCCTGGTACGCCTGTCAGCTCTAGCGCACCGCCGTCGGCCGGCAGGCTCACCCAGTCGTCCTCCCAGCCGTCCACACCCAAGATGGTGGCGCATACGACGTACAGAACGAAAAGCATGCAGAAGCAGCAGAAAGCTGAGACGAGGAGGGCTGCCCAGAACATCCAGACTCTCTTGGCTGCTTCTCGCAGCCCGAGTCCTTCAGTAGTCTTTGGGGCTGCAGATGTCACGTCGGCAGTCGTCATGTCATCTCGCCCTATCGTCCTGACCGCTGTTCCCGCGCGATGTCTGTCGTCGATAGGGGCGTTGCTTGGTGTGGAGCCCATAACTGCAAGGAACTCGTTCTGCAGTCGCTGATCCTCTGGTGGGCTTATGTGACGCATCTCTCTGTTCTCCTGTCTTTCTTGACACCATCAGAGCAGGGAGAAGCTGCCATTTCGTGCTGAGAAAACTGTCAAAAGCTGCCGACTTTGCCGGCATTCAGATTCAAGCGCCGGGCAAGCGGCCCCTGAGTCAGGGCACGGCACAACGGTCAGGAGGGCTTTGCGACAGCAGGGAACGCGAAGCGAAAGATCAGTGCGAGGGTGGCGGCGCTTTTGCCAGGCGCTGTTCCTGCGCAGCGAGTTCGGCGGCCAGGGCGCGGATCGCATGCCGGCGGTAGCGGTGGAAGGCGCTCTCGGAGATGCTGCGGTGGGTCATGATGTTCACGTTGGGCCGGCCGAGCACGTACTCGTCGTGCAGGATGACGTACTGCAGGCCTTCTGGGTCGCCCGGCGAGGCTGAGTCGGCGGCGAGCTTCAGGTGCTCAATCGACGCATGGAGAATCGAATACAGGAGCCGCGCCTGTTCAAGCGGAGTCAAACCTGCGCTCTTGTCGGCTTCGTTACGGGCGGCGGCCAGGGTTCTCGGTATGGCTGCGATCAGTTTGCAGCTTGACAACGCCCCGGTATTTCTCAGGTTGCGCAGCGCTTCCGTAGTCCAGCCTTCGAAGTCCGAAACAGGAGGCTCCGCGGCAGCGACGGCCGCCGCAACAGTCGTAGGCTGCCGGAGCGAGAATCGCGAAACGCCCACGGTCGTCCCGTACGCCAGGAGCCCCCAGACTACCAACCAGACCTCTCTCCCTGACCAGGAGGCGCCGAACTGGGGCGCCAGCGCGGCAACGAGGCTGAGCGCAAGCAGGACCAGGCCGATCGGCTGAACAAGGACGGTCCGCGCCTTCATAGTGCCTAGTCCCACGCCTTGAGGATCGCAGCCGCGACTTCTGGCGAGATGCGATCGGGGTAAATAATGCTCTTTGGCGTGCTGGCGCACTGCGAGAAAGGACTGCCGAGGGGGGCTATGCAGGCAGCGGCGGTGGTGGACCGAAAACCATCCTGCATGAGCGCGCGCTGCTGTGTGTCCTCCCTGAGGAATGCGATCCATTTGGCCGCGGCCTCTGTCTGATTCGCGCTGACGAAGCTGGCGTGGACCATAAAAGCCGAGTGGTTGTGGATGATCGTGCCCTCCTTGGGATAGATCATGACCATGTCCCGCTCGAGGTGGGCAGCGATGCTCCTGTCGCCGAGCGGTACGTCCACCTTTCCCTGGTAGAGCTTGACCAGGTTGTCCTCGGCGATGAAATAGAACTGGGCGCAGGGTGGGGTGGTGAGGATTTTGAGGTTGAGGTCGAGGGTGTCCGGGACGTAACAGTCGATCGCGCTTTGAAACCGTTTGACGTACTCCGCTACATCCAGTCGTGAGACGTCTTCCAAGTTGAGGTCGGCGATAGGCTTACGGGCGACGATCGAGTAAAGCGTATAAAGAACGCTGCGCGCCGTGCTGGAGCGGGCGGGGTAGGTGAAAGCGACCAGCGCCTCGCGGCCCCACTCCGGTTTCGCGCAGGCGTACCCGCTCCAGCCCTGCGGGTCGATCGCGAGGGCCACGATGTCGGCATAGCCGATCTCCTTCTGCGGCCAGCCCAAACACTGGGCCATTTCTCGGGAAGTGACGATGCCGACATAGGTGGACGCAATTACGTCGACGCCCTCCGTTTCAAGGACGAGCTGGCCCAGGGTCTCGTTCACGTCGTTTACCCAGTGATCGGCGGCGGGAGTGACGATGGTCGGGTTGGGCTTGCTGTGGTCCAGGGCGGCGCCGTAGGTGATCCGAGCCTTCAGCTCGCCGGTGATCTCTCCCGAGTTCGCCTTGAACACATGGACCTTTACATCTTTGCCCGATGCGGTCTCGGGTCGGCTTTGGTTGAAAGCCTTCACGAACGACGGGAGCAGATTCTCGTAGTCCATCAGATGGCCGTTAGCCCAGTGGACGACGACCACATCTTGCTGCGGGGCCGTCATGGTGATGGCCAGCAAGCCGAAAAGCCAGACGGCTGAGATCAGGGCGTAGTATCGGCGGGCGCGGAGCCATTCGAAAGACGCCCGTGCGATTGGAGAAGCTGGCGATTTGTCCACGATCCTGCCTGGTCCGCCTGGATGACGTCGCAGAGGATTATCGCCGATCCGAGGACGCGCTGCGACTGAGTCCCCTGCTTCGTCCGCGGCGAGCTTCATCAGCCTCTACTACTACCTGCAGATCATGCGCGCGATCTACGTGACGCCCGCGACTGAGACGAGCCGCTTCCGGGTGCCGCTGGTAATGCAGGGCTCGGCGGTGGTGCTGGCGGTGGGCGTGTTCTTCGTGGGCCTCTACCCCCAGCCCCTCTTCGACATCACAGACAGCGTGAGTGCGGTGCTGTTCACGTCCTAGGCTGGTTGATCCGAAGCGACTAGACTTGCGCTTTCGGGCAGTCCTCTTTTAGGGCACACGCGGCGCAATCTGGCTTCTTATGGGTACATACGATGCGGCCATGTTCCACAAATCCGACGTGGACGGCGTACCGGTATTCGGCTGGCACCACCTCACGCCAGAGCATCTCGCGGGTGAGGCTAACGAGAAATCATTAGCTCGATTTCGTAAGGCCCTCCCGGTTGGAGGTGCTCAGAGTTCATCTTGTTCACCCAGTCCACCAGCATTTGCGCGACAGGATCGTCAGCGAAATACGTGGCCAGATACTCGACGTCGGCGTCACTGAGTTCTACCCAGCCGTACGGAATGTCGTACTTCTGCATCCGATTGGTTACCCATTTGTACATCTCCATCGACCTTGGCCGGGCACCGATGTACTCGGGAAAGTTGACCAACTGGATATCGATACCCATAAGGCGCACCTCCACTACACTCTTTACGCGAAGCTTGGCTGCAGCCATGACTTAGCAGGACGGCGGCGAGTGTAGCAGGTCCCCTGGGTGGGACCAAGGACCCTTCAGCTAGGGAACGCGCGACACGTCCTGTCGGACTAGTTTCCAGGCAACGCTCTATACGTCTTCAGAATCTTCTCGAAGAACTCTGGCGATCGGAAGAACTCTCTATGACCGGGATAGTCGTCATCCGCTGCTCGGCTGGCGATTGCGTTCTGTCCGCGCCGTACAATCGCAGTGATCCTTTCAATTTGAGAATTGAGATCGGTCGATTCTCGAACAGAAGGTAGTTCTTTCCGAGGAGCCAGCTCGCTCCCGACGATGGCCGTGAGGCAGTACCTTGCGTATTGGGCGCCTGCAAACTGTCTCCACTCTGTGCAAAGCGACTGACACAGTTTGTAGACGTTCCAGGGGAGCAGGAGCTGTTCTGGGCGCACACCGTCCGGGAAGACCTTCTTGTACAGCGAATCGTCTTCAAAGATGTCCCGAGGCTTATCCTTTGCGCGTCCAGGCTCCCCAAGAAATGCTAGGACGGCTTGGGCCAGGTCGACCATGCTGATTTTGCGAGTCACGCTCAGCGTCGAATCTAAGTACCGTTGAGGTGAGCCGCCGGCCTGTTCCATCTGCCAATCTCCCCTCTTCGACTCATAGAAGATGGGGTCTGGAAGTGCATTGAAGCGGCGCTTTAAGTCTTCCTGAATCGTGTCGTTCGACTTCTTATCTTGTGCGGTAAGGCGTGCCTGTGTGTTAGTTGCATCGGCGATCTCACCCCTGAACCCGGTTACGCCCTCAAAGAGCCGAAGCAGAACCTTGATGTCGCCGTCTGCTTCAACAATTGGAGCGACACGCGCCAACGTTACAGTCGTTTGGCAACCGTTAACGATTTGGAAGTCGCGAATGAAGACCTTGCCACCCTCCATTCGAAAGTTGTCGGCCAGGGCTGTGATTCCGTTGTTGAGGTGGAAGAACCACTTGCGTTTGACAGGGTCTTCAATTGTCTTTCGGATTCGCGAGTTGATCTTGTTCTGAAGCGGCCCTCGCGGATTCAACTTGAAGAGCGCATACCCGTGCTGACGAAATGCAGCCACTAGTTCGCGGGCTGGCAATGCGCCGATCAAAACTCTAAAGTTGCCGACTTGCGATTCGTGGAGGTCACTGCCTGCGAGGGAGAGTTCTACATCGGTATTGTGCCTGCCCGGAGCCAGGTGACTTTCATATAACGAAATCAGCCCTTCAAGGTCGTATACGTCCAGCTCCTTCCGGACTTCGACGGAGTCAACAATCTCTGTTTCTGACTGGTTCGACTTGGCGAACACAGCGCCTTCCGGGGATAGATAGCCGGATGTCACAAAGACGAACCGAACAGTCCATCCTTTCTGGATCGCATCTCGAACTGCACGATGGGCGTCCTGAGCGAGTGGATTGCGTGCGGCGACGACGACGGCTGGATCTAGGACTTTGCGAAGCGATGAATAGAAGCGATTCAGGTCATCGTTACCGACCGCGGTGGCGGTGTTATGGAACTTCGACTGGATTAGTACAAGCGCTTCGGACTCGGCATCTTCGTAATAACCGTCGAGCCCTAGGTCGCTCCTCCCATCAAGAGTCAACGGCTCTTTTATCTCATCATCAGACAGTCCCATGTCCATGAGGACCTGACTCACGGCCCAGAACTTGAAACCTCTTTGGAGGTCGTCCGGCGTGTAATTGCTTCTCGCGGAGTCCTCAATGAAAGGTTTGATGGAATCGAAGGCCGGCTGCCAGTCTGCGCGGCGCATGCGGTGCCCCCAAGAGACTTATTCGGAGCGGATGTTCTATTGGTGCTGATTCTACAGATTCTTTAGCGCAAGTCCAGCCTTGGGACGAAGGCTACGCCGTAGTAGCTGCCTCTGCGGCGCCTGCGCCGGTCGAGAGCATGATCTCGCCGAAGGCGG
>CAZNHI010000148.1:0-6188 GCA_964572535.1 uncultured Dehalococcoidia bacterium | reverse complement strand
TCGACCGCGAGCGCCGACCGCGACGCGCCTGTCTACCCATCGGCCCATGCAGGGCAACCGCGGCTTGCCGCTGCTCCCGAAGCTCGGGCTGATCGCCGCGGTCGCGCTGTTGGCCGTCGGGATTCTCTACCTCGGGGCGGGCGGCCTGGGCGTCCTGGGCGGTACGGGCCGCGGTGAGGAGAGTTTCCTGGACGCGCTGGCGCAGATCCGCAAGCTGACGAAGCGGCCGTTCGGCGTCGACATCCTGCTACCCCAGCCTGTTGTCGGTCTCACGGTGGCCGAGGAGATGCGGGGGATCAGCGAAGGGCCGGCGAAGGCGAGAGACCTCAAGTCTCTGGTTGACCAACGCTACTGGGACTGGACGGACGAGATAATCGAGAAGCTCGGCCTCGAGAGGCCAAAGGATGAGGAGAACCGCGGAGCCGCCAACGCGTACTCTGGCATGCGCGTTTCAGAAGCGCACATTCGCAACGTGATCAAAGAGAGGCCGGCGGTGCTGGCGGCGGGTCTGGGCAGTCCCGGGCCCTACATCAAGGACCTGCACGCGGCTGGGATCAAGGTGTTCGGCCTGGTGGGCAACGTCAAGACGGCGCGCCGGGTGAATGCTGACGGTGTCGATGTTGTCGTGGCGCAGGGTCACGAGGCAGGTGGCCACACGGGACGCGTCGGCACGTTCGCGCTGGTGCCGCAAGTCATCGACGCTGTCAGCCCCACGCCGGTGATATTGGCCGGTGGCGTCGGCAGCGGCCGGCATGTAGCGGCGGCGCTGGCGTTGGGGGCGCAGGCTGTTTGGGTGGGGACAGCCTTCCTGGGGACGCCGGAAGCTAACATAACGGAGGAGCACAGGCAGCACCTGCTAGCATCAACGGATGAGGACACGCGGGTATCGCGGCTGTACTCCGGCAAGACCGCACGCGCCTTCGTGAGCCCGATTATCGAGTCCTGGGAGGCGTCCGGCCTCAAAGCGCTGCCGATGGGCGCACAGGGCCTGGTCTCCGGCAGGATCAACGCCGCAGTGCGGGCGTCCCGCCGCGAGGACCTGAGCATGCACTTGGGCGGGCAGATCGCGGGCATGGTGAAGCAGATCCGGCCCGCGCACGTGGTCCTGGAGGAGATGGTGCGCGAGGCGATCGAGACCCTGGGCGAACTGCGGGCGCAGACCAAAATCAGCTACGGCAAGTAGCTCTCCGGCGCCCGATGGATGCAGATTAGCGTTTCGAGCAGCCCGGCAGATATCGAGCGCCTGGTGGCGCCGATCGTCGTGGCGTTTGCGGCCGACCCATTCGTGCGCTGGTTCTTGCCAGACTCCGAGCAGTATCTGACGTATTTCCCGTCGATTGTGCGGCTACACGCGCAGCGTTCCATCGAGCATCGCGCCGCGTACGAGGTCGACGGATTCAAGGGCACGGCATTGTGGTGTCCGCCGGGCGTGCACTCTGACCGCGAGGCGCTAGGCGCGGTCGTCGAGGCGGCGCTGGACGAGAACGAGCGTGAGAAGGCGTTCGCCGTTTTCCGGCGCGTGGGCGAGTCCGAGCCAGGCGAGTCGCACTGGTACTTGCACCTGATTGGTGTGGACGCGGCGCAGCAGGGCAGAGGTTACGGGTCGGCGCTGCTGTCGGGAGCGCTGCAGGACGTGGACAGGCGCCATCTGTCGGCGTACCTGGAGTCCACGAGCCCGGGCAGCAAAGCGTTGTACGAACGCCACGGCTTCGAGGCGTTCGACGAGATCCAGGTAGGTGATTCGCCGCCCTTATGGCCGATGCTGCGCTCGGCGCGGTGAGATGGCGGCGCAAAATAGCCGCTCGCGCCCAAGTCTTTACGTGGTTGATACGCCACCTACTTGCACAGTTATTGCCCGTTATGTATTAATAGCGCACCCCCGCTTCGTGGTTATGTTCGGACCGAACTGACTTTCAGCTTCAGGGGGACCCGTCTTGCTTACACGAAGGATCGTTGTGGCCGCGCTTGTCTTGATCGCGGCTCTTGGAATTAGTGGTACGCAGCAGGTCGCCGCGGAGGGCGCGTCGCCGCCGGGGCACCTGCAGGCTGCCGCGGTCTCGGAGAAGGCGGCTCGGTTCCAATGGGCGGCCGGCGCGGGCAATGAGTGGTACTGCCTGGACCTGGCGAGCACGCCGGACGATCTCGAGAGCCTGAGTGGCACCTGGTTCAACTCCGGCTGCGGTATGACCGGCACCTCGCACCTGGCGAAGGGGCTGCAGTGCAGCGCGACGTACTTCACGCGCGTCTGGGCCTCGACCGCTGACGGTGGTATGTACAGTCCGCCGCTGCGCATCGACATGCACGAGTGCGCGACGACAATTACAGCCCCGGCGAATATGCGACCGCTGTTCGAGACGGCGCACACGGTGCGGCTGGCCTGGGACGCGGGTGAGAACAACATTTGGTTCTGCGTCGAACTGGCGCGTGACCACTCCGAGCTGGTGAGACGTGGCGGCTCCAGGACAAGCCTGGGCTGCGGCAGCACGAGCACCGAGTTGACAATCAACGACCTGGAGTGCGAGACGATCTACTACTGGCGCGTTGTGGCGTGGAACTTCAGGGTCGACACGGTGGGCGACGTGCGCGTTGTGATCACCGGCGATTGCGACGGCCGCCTGCGCACAGCGCCGGTTGAGAGCGTGAAGACACGCCAGGTTGGAGCCGGCTACGAGGCCGCCGTTGTGGTGGCGCTGACGAACGCATGCTACTCGCGCGGCTCGTACAGAGTTGAGCGCGACGGCAACCTGATCGAGATTACGGTGCGCAACATCTACATCGCACCGCTGACCACCTGTGCGGACATTCAGGGCACGCAGCGCTGGACGATCAGCCTGGGCAGCGACTTCGCGGAGGGTCAGACGTATCTGGTGGTGGTGAACGACAGCCCCAGCGCGTTCTTCACGTATACGCCGCCTGAAGAGACGTACTGAGTGTCACTGGAGCCTGTCAGCTGACTTCGAGCGGATAAGCGCTCGAAAAGACACGGGGGAGGGGAACCCCTCTCCCTAACCCTCTCCCCAGAGGGGTGAGGGGACATTGTCCGAGTTTGCTTCGCCGCTGGACGCTTCTTGCGATGGGGCACGAGGTAGTGCGTCAGGTGGGAGTGATGTCTTCCAGGGCTGAGAGCACGAGGTGGGTCTCGCCGAGCTGATCGGGGTCGTCGAGGCTCCAGGGGGCGGCTGAGCCAGCGGGGCGCAGTCGGACGCCCCAGTCGCCGCCGTAGATCAGGTAGGCAGCGCCCGCGCTTGAGTCCTCGATGTGCACCGCGTAGGCGGGGACTGGCGAACCCCCTTCCGCGCTTGACCAGCCGGTGATCGCGAATGGCTGACCTTCGGGGTGGTCTTCGAAGATACGAACCCCTGCGACGCGAAAGGGCAGGCCGAGGTTCTTGTAGACCTGCTGCGCCAGCATCGGCGTGTTGGCGTTGGGTTCGACCTCCACGTGGGTATAGCCCGAGGGCCTGATCAGCTCCATATCTGCTTGACGGTGGCGCTGAGCACTTCGAGCTTGGCGCGCTGAGTCGCTTCGTCCATGTTGCCTTCGAAGGCGGACGCGAAACCGCACTGAGGGCTGAGCGAAATCTGGTCGAGCGGGATGTAGCGAGTTGCTTCTTCGATGCGGGACTTGAGCAGCTCCGGCGTCTCGATTTCGTTCTCCTTGGTGCTGATCAGGCCTAGCACAGCGACTTTGTCCCTGGGGACGAAGCGCAGGGGCGCGAAGTTGCCGGCCCGCGGCGTGTCGTACTCCAGCAAGAGGCGGTCGACGTGGATCTCGTTGAATAGCTGCTCTGCGATGGGGTCGTAGCCGCCCGCGACAGACCAGGCGCCGCGGGCGCCGTTGCCGCGGCAGAGGTGCAGGCCCCAGGTGACGCTGGGGAAGCGGTCGACGAGGGCGTTGTCCTGGGCGATAACCTCGCCGAGCCAGGTGGCGGGGTCGATGCCGAGGCGGCGGAAGTTGTCGCGGCCGTCCTCCGAGACCAGGTGGGTGTAGCGCGGCGAGTCCATCTGGACGTAAGTAGCGCCCTCGTCGATGCACTCCTGGACAATCTGGGCCGTGAGCTCCAGGACGTCGTTCATGTAATCGTCCTTGTTGGGGTAGGCCTTGTCGGTGGCGCCGGGGACGTAGAAGACGCTGGCGTGGGCCAGGCTGGGCAGCGTGACCTTCCAGGGTCGAGCCGTGTGCTGCTTAAGGAAGCGCATCTCTGCTAGCGGCAGGTTGACGGGACCGCGGGAGAGCTTCGCGATGCAGGCGGCGACGGTGCCGGGTTCGCCCTGTCCGGCCTGGCCGTTGGTCGATTCCGGAGGAGCGCCTGCGCTGCGGTTCCAGTTGACGCGGTAGTCGGAGGGCCGGGGCGCGGTGCCGTAGCCGGCGATGCTGACGGTGAGGGGGCCGGTCCAGCCTCGCCGTCGCACCTCGCCGTCGGTGATCACGTCGAGGTCGCAGGCCTCCTGCAATGCGATGGCGTCGAGGGCGGCGCGATCCTGGACGGCGCTGAGGGCTTCGGCGGAGATTTCGCCGGCCTGGGCCTTGCTCGTGGCGTCCTTGAGGTACTGCGGCCGCAGCAGGCTGCCGATGACTTCGCTCTTGAATGGGTTGGTGGTCACTTGTCGCCTCTGTGTTGAAAGCCGGGGACACCCCGGACCCCGCTAAAGAGCCGGGGGATGCCCCAGGTGCGCCCTTGTGTTGAAAGCCTGGGGGCACAACCCCGAGGGCGGCATTGCGCGTGTGAGCTGATGGTACGCGGGGGCTGCGTAGGCGGCAATTGAGGGTATCTCAACCCCCCAACCCCCTCTCCCTTCGACTGAGCTGAGGACAGGCTTGCGAGCAGAGGGGGAGGTGTGCGTTTGCCGTCGGGATAGCGTGAGATAATGGGTTATCCCGCGCAACGGTAAATCTAGTTAAGGAAGCCACATGTCCCTCTCCACGCTACGAGATTCGATCCGCGCCACGCACAACGTCATCTATATGAACACGGGGTTCACGGGGCCTTCGCCGGAGCCGGTGTTGCAACGCATGCGCGAGGTGATGGAGACGGAGGCGACCGTCGGGCCGGCGAGCGTCGAGGGGCTGCAACAGTCGCGGCAGATCGGTGAGGAGGCGCGCGAGGTAATCGCCTCGCTGCTCAACGCCAGCCCGGACGAGGTGGCGGTGACCCACGGGACCACTGAGGGGCTGAACGTGGCGATTTTTGGGCTGCAGTGGAGCCCGGGCGACGAGTTTGTGACCTGCAACCTGGAGCACCCGGCACTGGCGACCCCGGCGAACGTGCTGGAAGAGCGCGGCGTCACAGTGAAACGCGTCGAGGTGCCGGCCAACGCCAGCTCGGGCGAGGCGTTGGAGCTGCTGGCCAGCGCGATCACCGCGAAGACGAAGATGGTGGCACTGAGCCACGTGCAGTACTCGTGCGGGCTGAAGCTGCCGGTGAAGCAGCTCATCGAAGCGGCGCACCGGGTTGGCGCTTTGGTGGCGCTGGACGGCGCCCAGACCGGCGGCCAGCTGAACATCGACGTGAAGGCGCTGGACGTCGACGTGTACTCGATCTCGGGGCAGAAGTGGATGCTGGGCCCGAACGCGACCGGCGCGCTCTACATAAACGCGCGCCATCAGCGGACGATCGCGCCGATCTTCAGCACGCACGCGGTTGCAGACGCGCGGGCGATGCCGGCGGACGGCCCGGGCGGCGGCAACCCGATGATGCGGTTCCGGATCGCGTCACAGAGCCCGGCGCTGACGGCGGGCTTCACGACAGCGATCAAGCTGCTGCAGGCGATCGGTTTGGACGAGGTAGAGGCGTACACGCACGCCCTGGGCACGCGGCTGCGACAGGGTGTGGCCTCGATTCCGGGGTGCAGCGTGACGGGGCCGTTGACAGCAGACGCGTCGTGCGGGCTGACGGCGGTGGTGGTCGAAGGCTGGGAGCCGAGGCAGCTTGTCGATGCGCTGTGGGAGCGCTGGCGCATCGCGGTGCGGGCTGTGAACTTCCCGCCGGCGATCCGGTTCAGCACAGCGCCGTTCAACACGGAGGCGGAGGTGGACAAGGCGCTGGAGGCGCTGCGGACGCTGGCCGGGGAGACGCCGCCGCCGGTGGTTGAGGGGGCGCACTGAGGCAAGCGCAGGCCTGAGGGTCTGGGGTTTACGCGCAAGCGGGCTATCGTTTCGCGGGTTTTGCAGACCTCACCCCCAACCCC
>CAZNHI010000147.1:0-6193 GCA_964572535.1 uncultured Dehalococcoidia bacterium | reverse complement strand
GATCATGTTGCCGCTCGCCGTGCCCACAGGTATGTGCGCCCCAATCGCCGCCGCCAGAGGCTCCGGGATGAGGTGTGCCGGGCGTCGCGCACCGGCCTGCTCGGCGGCGTCTCGGACCGCGCGCTGCTCGACGCTGGTTACGCCGGCCGGGATGCAGATCATCACTTCCGGCCGGATCAGGTTGAACCGGCCCACTACCTTGCCGATGAAGTGGCGCAGCATGGCCTCCGTGATCAGGTAGTCAGCGATCACGCCGTGCTTCATGGGACGGATCACACTGATGCTGCCAGGCGTACGGCCGATCATGTCGCGGGCAGCCGTACCCACCGCAACGACCGTGTTCTCACGCGTCGCCAGCGCCACGACGGCGGGCTCCTTGATCACGATGCCCTCGCCTTTGACGTAGACGAGGACGTTGGCCGTCCCCAGGTCAATTCCGATTCGCTTGACGAGCATTTAGTAACCCTAACTCACCGCTCGACTTTGGCGCCCAGGCCGCGGAGCTTGCCCACGAGGTCCTCGTGCGCCCTGTCGAGGTGATACACGTCGTTAATTTCAGTGCGGCCTTCTGCGGTCAAGCCCGCCAGCACCAGAGACCCGCCGGCGCGCACATCCAGCGCCCGCACCGCCGTCCCGAAAAGCCGGCGCGGCCCCGTGATCAGCGCCGTCTGCCCGGCCGTGATCACGTCCGCTCCCATCTTGCGCAGCTCGCTTACGTAAAGCAATCGATTCTCGTAGACGCGCTCCTGGATGATGCTCACGCCGGAACACTGGGTCAGGAACGCCGCCAGTGGCGGGTGCAGATCAGTCGCCAGGCCGGGGTACGGCACCGCCTGCGCGCGCACGCTCTGAAACTCACGACCCTGGCCGCACACCCGCATCGAATGCTCGCCGACCTCCACGATCGCGCCGGCCTCGCGCATCTTGTGGATCAGCGCATCCATGTGCTCCGGCTCCACGTCATCGATTGTTGCGTCTCCCCTCGTCGCGGCAACCGCCAGCGCGAACAGGCCAGCCTCCAGCCGGTCCGGGATCACGCGATGCCGCGTCCCGCGCAACTCCGGCACCCCGTCGATCTCGATAACGCTGGAACCGGCGCCATCTATCTTCGCGCCCATGGATTTCAGCATGTCGATCGTGTTCACGATCTCCGGCTCAGCCGCCGTGTTGACCAGCGTCGTGTGGCCCTCCGCCAGGGTCGCGGCGAACACCAGGTTCATCGTGCCGGTGACGCTCGGGTAGTCGAGGAAGATGCGCGCACCGCGCAGGCGTGGTGTGTCTGACTCCGCCCTGAACTGCTCAGCCTCCCGCGTAATGCGGGCTCCGAACGCCTTCAGCCCGTCAATGTGCACATCCAGCGGCCGCGCGCCGATTACGTCGCCCCCGGGCGATGCGCAGGCCGCCTCGCCGAACCGCGCCAGCAGCGGCCCCATGACCAGGAAGCTGGCTCGCTGGTTCACGGCGAGGTCGCTCGGCGCGTCCGTGCGATCGATCTTCTCTGCGCGCACCCGCCAGACGCCACCACCCTCGTTGCGGGCCTCAGCGCCCAGCGATTGCAGGATGCGCGCCATCAGGCGCACGTCTTCGATGTCGGGTACGTTTTCGAGTACGCACTCCTCGCCGGTGAGGAGGCAGGCCGCGAGCGCATAGTCGGCGGCGTTCTTGGAGCCGCCGGCGCGCACGCTCCCTTGCAGGGGCGTTCCGCCCTCTATGACCAGGCTGGGGCTGCTCAATCTATCTAGTACTTTCGCTCCATGCGCCCCTTTAGCGGGGTCCGGGTGTCCCCGGTCTTTCTATGCAAGGGCTCCGGGGGTGTGCCCCGGCTTTCAGCACAGAATCGCTCTTTTGTTCCCCTGCGGGCTCTTCTGCAGGATACGGTAGGCCCAGAGCCGTGGCAACCTTATGTCGGCTCCCAGCTTCGCGACCTTACGCTCGATCTGCGCATGCGTTGTTCAACACCCCCTGGCCAGATTGATGGAGGCCGTTCCGCCTCTATCGTCGCCTCAGGCGCCTCTTTGCAGGGGTTTGAGGGCGGAGCCTCCAGGTTAGACGCCGAAACCGCAATACTCCTTTAGCACTCTCTTGCCCTGGTCTTTACCGTCTTGGCGTAGAGTCTATGGGGATGCGAGGCTTTGCCAACCTGACCGGTCTCCTCCGCAACCGCGTCGCGCTCGGCGGGGTCGCCATCGCGCTTATTGCCACGATCGGCGTCGTCTTTGTTCTGCTGTCCTCCGGGGGCGATGACGACAAAAGGGCCGTCGCGCCGACTCCGGCACTCTCGCCGTCACCGTCTCCGTCGCCCGAGCCCACGCTCGAACCTCAGCCCACCCCGATCCCCGTGATTCCCGGCGCCAACTCAAATGACCGCATCGTTATCGAAAAGGCCAAGGTCGACGCGCCGATCACGCTCAAGACGGTCCCTGCTAACGGCGGCACGCTACCCACGCCCAACGGCCCTGACGACGTGGTCTTCTACGACTTCGCAGCCTTCCCTGGGCTCGGTGGCTACCCGGGCTCCGGCGGTACGATCGTGCTCTCAGGCCACGTCGACTACGGCGGCGGCTACTGCAAGAACGGCACCGTGCCGCCGCCCTGCACCGCCGTTTTCTGGGACCTCAACGACCTCAAGGCAGGCGACATCATCGAGCTGCACCTCCCCAACGGTGTGCACCGCTATCGCATCACCGGCTCCGACAACATCGCTCCTACAAATCAAGAGAAGTGGGACGACATCTGGAAGGCAGACGCCACCGAGTCCATCGCCCTGATCACCTGCGGCGGCGACTTCAACCGCACAACCCACGAGTACAACACGCGCCACGTCGTCTACGGCGAACGCATCACGTCTTAGATAGTCTCACGCTCTTTCGAGCACTACGTTCGCGAGCCATCAGCCGTCCATCAGTCGGATTTACTCGTACTCCAAATCCCCATCAATCATCGCCCTCGAAATAATCACGCGCTGGATCTGGCTCGTGCCCTCCACGATCATCAGCTGCCGCGCGTCGCGATAGTGACGCTCCAGGGGATGGTCCTTCATGTAGCCCTGCGCGCCCATGACCTGCAGCGCGTCCGACGAGACCTTGACCGCCGTCTCTGTCGCCAGCGTCTTGCCGAAGGAGAGGTAGGCGGCGTCCTTCTTGGTGATTCGGCCCTGGTCCACCAGCCAGGCCGCCTTGTACACCGCCAGCCGCGCCGCCTCGATGCCCAGCGCCATGTCCGCGAACATGAACTGGATCGCCTGCAGGTCCACCAGCGGCCCGCCGAACGCCTTCCGCTCCCGCGCATACTTCAGCGCGTAGCTCATCGCGCCCTGCGCCAGCCCCAGGCCCCGGGCGCCGACCAGCGGGCGCACCGAGTTCAGCCCCAGCATGGCCGCGTTGAAGCCCTTGTTCTCGACGCCGCCCAGCAGGTTCTCGGCGGGCACCCGCGCATTCTCGAATCGATAATGCGCCGTTGGCACGCCCTTCACGCCCATCTTGCGGTCGTACTTGATGATCGAAAAGCCCGGCACGTCGCGCGGCACGATGAACGCCGAAATGCCCCGCGACCCCGCGGACGGATCCGTCTTCGCGAACACCACGACGAAGTCTGAGACGCCGGAGGCGTAACTCTTGGTGCCGTTGAGGATGTAGTGGTCGCCGTCGCGCACCGCGGTGGTCTGGATGTTCGCCGCGTCTGAGCCTGCGGTCGGCTCCGTCAGCAGGAAGGACGCTTTAAGCTCGCCCTTCGCGATCGGCGGCAGCCACTTGCGCTTCTGCTCTTCCGTGCCCGCGATCAGGATCGGCCGCGTCGAAAGGGCCGCCAGGAGGAGGATCAAGCCGGAAGAGCAGCAGTACTTCGCCACTTCTTCAATCGCCAGCGACAGCGCCAGCGTGCCTTCACCGCCACCGCCGTACTCCTTCGGGAACGCTAGCCCCAGCAGGCCCGACTCGCGAAAAGCCGCGAACACGTCGTCCGGGTACTTTTCCTCCTCGTCGATCGCCGCCGCCCTCGGCGCCACAACCTCACGCGCCACCCGCCGCGCCGTTGTCTGTACGCGCTTGTGCGCCGGACTCAGCTCGAAGTCCATCTCGTTACCCCCTTGACCGACTTAAAAGTGATATCACTATGTGAGATCATGATGCTATGGACCGCACCACAATCTCTCTGCCGCCGGACCTGCACAAACGAGTGCGCATCATGGCGGCCGAACGTGGCGTCTCGATGGCCAGCCTAATCCGCGAAGCGATTGAGGAAAAGATGGCCCAGCGCAAGAGGCGGATACCCAGTAGCTTTGGCATGTTTGACTCAGGCTTCATGGATACTGCCCGGCTCAGCGGCGACATGAAGTTCGAACCTCGTTCTTGGCGCTCGTAGTCGATACCGGCCCGCTTTACGCCTCCTTCGATCGAAGGGACGCCGCCCACGATGTTTGCGGCGCTTTGCTCTTGAGCGCAGGTGAGCCGATTGTGATTCCCCCACCGATCCTTGTTGAAGTTGATCAGTTGCTCGCCACTCGGGGACGGCCTGACCTTTACCCGAGAATCCTCGATGCATAGTCTCGGGCACCTTCCAAGTCGAGAACCTCATAGCTGAGGACTACGACCGCGTTCACGAAATTATCGAGCGCTACGCCGACGCCGATATCGGCTTCGTCGACGCTGCGGTCCTGGCCATCGTCGAGCGTCTGCGCGAGCCCAAGCTCGTCACGCTGGACCGCCGCCACTTCGGCCGGCTGCGTCCCCGCCATGTAGACTCACTGCGTCTCCTGCCGGAATAGCCAGGTGGCTTCTAGATCGCGCACGACCTGGAAACTTGACGTTTGCGTTAATGATAGGTAGAGTTCGAATCATGGCGGAGCAGCGTCAACGAGCCAACGATGAGCCTTGTCTGCAGATCGGTGAGGTTGCGGACCGAACCGGTGTAACCCAGCGCACCCTGCGCTTCTACGAGGAGCGAGGCCTGCTCAAGCCGCCCACGCGAATGGACGGCGGCTTCCGCCTCTACTCCGAGGACGATGTGGGCCGCGTCGAGCAGATCAAGCGCATGCAGAGTCTCCTGGGGCTGACCCTGGCGGAGATCAAAGAGATGGTCGAGGCAGAGGAAGTGCGCGAGGAGTTGAACGCCACCTTCCGTCCGGACCGGCCCGTCGAGGAGCGCATCCAGCGCGTCGGCCGCCGTGTCGAGGTAACGCAGCGCCAGTACGACATCATCGCCTCCAAACTGACCGCCATGCAGGAAATGCGCGGCGACCTCGAAACCAAGCTCCTGCGCTATCGCGAGGTCATCGCCGACCTCGAAAAGGAACGCTCCGGCGCCAAAGCCGCCACCTGACCGACCAACAGGCAGACAAAAAGAGGCCGACCCTTTCGGGTCGGCCTCTTTTTTCTATCGCTCCTTGTTGCCGTGGCGGGCGAAGCGGGGCTAGGCGTGTTCCTTCGCCGACGCCTCTATCACCTTCTTCGCGACATGCTCCGGCACCTCTGCGTAGTGATCGAACTTGATTTCGAAGGTCGCCCGTCCTTGGCTCAAAGATCGCAAGTCGGTTGCGTAGTGCTGCATCTCAGACAGCGGCGCCTGCGCGTCGATCACGGTAACCTTTTCTTCCGGTGTGATGCCCAACACGTGCGCTCGCTTGCCGTTAAGGTCAGAAACCAGGTCGCCGGTGTAAGCCTCCGGCGTACGCACGCGCACGTTAACGATCGGCTCCAGCAACACCGGATGGGCCTTCTGGGCGCCGGCCTTTAGCGCTTGCGAGCCTGCCAGCTTGAACGCCATTTCTGACGAGTCGACCGGGTGCTCCTTGCCGTCCACCAGGCTGACGCGTACGTCGACCAGTGGGTTGTGGGTCAGGATGCCCTCCAGCAGCGCCTCGTGCACGCCGTTCTCGACTGCAGGGACGTAGTGGCGCGGCACCGAACCGCCCACCGTCTTGTTCACGAACTCGAAGCCTGCGCCACGCTCCAGCGGCTCGATCATCAGCGTCACTTTGGCGTATTGGCCGTGCCCACCCGTCTGCTTCTTGTGCGTGAACTCCGAAGATGACGTCGCCATCAGCGTCTCCTTGTAGGGGACGCGCGGCGTCTGGTAGACGATGTCGGCGCCGAACTTGCGCCTCATCTTCTCGCAGGCGACTTCGACGTGCGATTCGCCCAGCCCGGCCAGGATCGTCTCACCCGTGTCGGGGTCGCGGTGCACCCGCAGGATCGGG
>CAZNHI010000146.1:0-6222 GCA_964572535.1 uncultured Dehalococcoidia bacterium | reverse complement strand
GATGTCCCCGCCAAGCCGAGACAGCCCCGGCCGAGTCCAGAGAATGCAAGCAACGACGGCGGCAGCGGAGCCAGGCGCCGCCGGAGGAGGTACGGTCGTGGACGGCGTTGAGTCCGAAGGTAGAACAGTCAACGAAGCGACCGAGAAGGCACTCGAAGAGCTTGGTCTCAGTCGGGACCAGGTAGACGTTGAAGTGCTCAGCGAAGGCCGCCCGCGCCTGCTCGGCTTTCGGGGCGAGCCCGCGCGGGTCCGCGTGACACCCCGTCCGGCGCCCGTTGCGCCTCCACCCGTCGAGCGCAGTCAGCCCAGCCGCCGCACCACAGTCGTAGACGAAGAAGCCGAAGTCGACGAAGACGAGGAAGACGACGAAGAAGATGATGAGGATGAGGACGAGGACGAGGAGGAATACGATGACGATGACGTAGCGGAGCAGATGCCTGCCGAGCTGCTACGCGCGGCGCCTCGTGTCGTTGTTGCGCCCGTCGAGCACGTCCCCGCTGACCCGGCAGACGTCGTGGTGGCGGTGGAGGTGCTCGAGAACCTGATCAGGCTTACCGGCCTCGAAGCCACGGTGACGCCGCGAGAGCCGGAAACGGCGGGTGACGGCCTCGGCATGATCATGGCGGTGCTCGACGTGGATGGCGAGGATCTCGGCCTGCTGATCGGCCGGCGAGGTCAGACGCTGGCCTCGATGCAGTACCTCCTCAACCTGATCGTCGCCAGGCAGATCGGCAAGCGCGTCGCGTTCGGCGTGGATGTGGACGGCTACCGTCGCCGCCGGGAGGAGTCGCTAATCAACCTGGCCAAACGTACAGCAGCTCGGGTACGAGAGACAGGCAGGTCTGTAACCCTGGAGCCGATGCCGCCGAACGAGCGCCGCATTGTCCACATCACGCTGGCAGACGACCCCAACGTCATGACCGTGAGTATCGGCGAAGGCGAAGAACGCAAAGTAGCGATTACGCCCACGCGCTAAGGCGACTCATGACCCCAGATATACTCATCGCAGGACATATCGCGAAGGATATAACTGCAGGTGGCTGGCGTCTGGGCGGCGGCGTCTTTTACGCGGCAGCCCAGGCAGTGCGCCTCGGGCTCAAGGTTGGCGTCGTGACTGCCTGCAGCCCAGAGGTCGTGCCGTCTTCCGTTCTGCCCGGCGTCGAGTGGCACATAATCGTGTCCGATGCCACGACTACGTTCGAGAACGTCTACGTCGATGGGCTGCGCCAGCAGAGGCTGCTGGCGGTGGGTCGCCCGCTTCGTCTCGAGGACGTCCCGGTGGAGTGGCTGGACGCGCCCCTGGTCCTGCTGACTACGCTGTTTCATGAGATTAGCCCTGAGGTGGCGCAGGCCTTGGTCAACCGTGGCGCGCTCGTGGGTCTCGGGGCGCAGGGCTGGCTGCGGCGCCTCGACGGCGATCGTGTGCGTCCCGTGGCGTTCGAGCCCCGGCCGGCCTGGCTGGCTGGTGACGTGGTGTTCGTATCTGACGAAGACCTGTCTGAGGTAGAGCGCGTGGTTGAGTGGCACCAACGTGTCCCGGTTGTGGTGCTGACACGGGGCTATCGCGGTTGCACCGTCTGGGACGAGGGCGGTCGGCATGACCTGTCGGCCGCGACGGTGCTGGAGGTGGACCCCACCGGCGCCGGCGATATTTTCGCCGCCTCGTTCCTCGCGAAGTACGCTGAGCGGCGAGACGTGATCGATGCGGCGCGGTTCGCGGCCGCGGCAGCCGCGCTGGCAGTGCGCGGCACAGGCATCAGCGCTATCGCCGGACGTGAGGAGATCGAGGCATTGCTTAGTGCCGGGCAGGTGAAGGTCGCCTGATGAGCCCCGAGAGCGAGAAACGGGCCGTGATCATCGTGGTCGCCAACCAGAAGGGCGGCGTCGGCAAAACCACGACTGCGATCAATCTCGGCGCCGAGCTGGCAGTCCGGGGCGTCGCCTGCCTGCTCGTTGACCTCGACCCGCAGGCGAACGCTACAGCAGGCCTCGGCCTTGCCCACAGCGACCGCGCCACGGTCTACGACGTGCTGATCGACGACGTGCCGCTCGCAGACGTCATCGTCTCGACCGTGCAAGCAGGACTCGACCTCGCGCCGTCTGGCCCGGACCTGGCGGGTGCGGAGGTGGAGCTGGTGCCGGTGATGGCGCGCGAGCAACGTCTGCGCCGCGCCCTTGATACCGTGGCGGCGCGCTACGAGGCGATCATCGTCGACTGCCCGCCGTCGCTGGGGCTGCTCACGCTCAACGCGCTCAACGCCGCTGACGAGGTGCTGGTGCCCGTTCAGTGCGAGTACCTGGCGCTGGAGGGCCTGGGCCAGCTGACGGGCACGCTGGAGGCAGTGCGGCGCAACCTGAACCCGCGTCTGCACCTGGGCGGGCTGCTGTTGACCATGTATGACAGCCGTACCAACCTTTCCCAGCAGGTAGCGGACGAGGTCAGGCGTCATTTCCCGGCTACCTTCGAGGCCGTGATCCCACGCAGCGTGCGGGTGAGTGAGGCGCCGAGCCACGGCCTGCCCATCGGCCTCTACGCGGGGTCATCGACCGCCGCCAAGGCGTATGCGGCCTTCGCCGGGGAGGTCATCGCGGCGTTTCTGCCTGAGCACGGCGAGCTGAAGACAAAGCGACGTTCAGAGAAGGTGAGGGCGAAGCGATGACCAACCGCCGTAGCGGCCTCGGGCGCGGGTTGGACGCGCTGATCCCCAGCCTGCAGCCCTTCGTGGAACAGGTAGACGTCGACCTCATCGCCCCGAACCCGGAGCAGCCGCGCAGCGTCTTTGACCCCGAGGCTCTGACGGAGCTGGCGGACAGCATCCGCGAGCACGGTGTCATCCAGCCGCTGATCGTCACCCGGCCGCAGGGTCGTGGCCGCGCGCCCTACCAGCTTATTGCCGGCGAGCGGCGCCTGCTGGCCGCGCGTCAGGCTGGCCTGCAGAAGGTGCCGGTGATCGTCAAGGAAGCGAGTCCGCAGGCGTTGCTGGAGCTGGCGTTGGTCGAGAACCTGCAGCGCCAGGACCTGGGCCCGCTGGAGGAAGCCGCCGCCTTTCGCCGCCTCGGCGAGGAGTTCAAGCTGACCCAGGAGGCAATCGCCGCCCGCGTGGGCCGCAGCCGCTCCGGCGTCGCCAATTCGCTGCGCCTGCTGACTCTCACGGAAGAGATGCAGGCCAGTCTGGCGCGGGGCGAGATCACGGCGGGGCATGCGCGCGCCCTGCTCGGCATCGACGACGCCGAGGAGAGGAGACGGGCCTGGCGCCGCGTCGTCGAGGGGCGCCTCACGGTGCGCGACGCTGAGGCGATGGCAAAGGGGCGCAGCTCGTCCCGGTCCCGTAAGGCGGCGCCCAAACGGCGCTCCGCTGACCTGGTTGCGCTTGAGGAGCGCTTGCGTGGCGCCCTTGGTACCAAGGTTGACCTGACGCGGGGACGCAGCGGCGGCCGCGTCGTGATCCACTACTACTCCGACGAGGAGCTGGAAGCGATAATCGAGAGGCTGAGCTAGATATGGAACGACTGGAGATCATCGAAACGCTGAAGCACCTGCCGGACCGCGTCGCGGCCGAGACGGACGGCCTCGGCGAGGCCGTGCTGCGCCACCGTCCCACCGCCACTGACTGGTCGATTAAGGAGATAGCGGGCCATCTGCGCGATGCCGCCGAGGTCTGGCACAAGCGCCTGCACATGGTCTGCAGTCTCACCGACCCCGTGGTGGCATCCTGGGAGCGCATCGTTGGCTATCGCGAAAATAACTACCTCGAAGCTGACATAGGCTGGCTTGTTTCCGAAATGCGGGAGTGGCGCCTGAAGACGGTCGCGGAGCTTTCGCACGCTGTCGACTGGACGCGCATCGGTACACAGCCTGGAGTAGGCCGGCGCAGCCTCAAGCAGTTCGCTGAATTCATGATCGAGCACGAAGCCGAGCACCTGGAGTCGATCCGTGCCCTAAAGGCCGCGCCGGCCACGAGGCAGTCCGGCTAGAACCCACGTAGTTTAGGCAACGATGCCTCTGTGGGTAGATCAGTTGCTTGTGAGCGTGGCGTGGGTGAAGAGCACCGCGAACTGCTTGCACCAGACGACCGCGCTCTTGATCTTCGAGACATCTACGGATGCCGGGATCTCGTAGTTGAACGCCCCATCGGTGGCCTTGAGCTTGCCGAGATTCAGCGACTCCCTGACGCCCCCGCCGTTCGCGTCTTCGGAGAGATAAACGTAGAGGTCGGGGCCGTTGCGCACCGAGAAACTCTCGAACCTCAGGACATAGGTGGACGGGCCAGTCTGGATCAATAGCGCGTCGCCGTGGCCGAAGTGGAAGTCGTCCGCCCCCACGAAGTCGCCGGAGCGCAGGACCTTCGGCTGGGAGGCGCCGCCTCCTGATGACGAAGCGCCGCCCTGGGATGAGCTGCCGGTGGTGGTAGGAGCCGCCTGGGCGGGCGTGCTGCCGCCGGACGATTGAGCCGGAGGGTTCGTTACGGCTGGTGCGGCCGGCTTCGAATCTGCTGCCGCTTCTGGGGGTTAGATCAGCCTTCCGGTGGCCCCAGGGCGAGGCCAATCATCCGGTAGGTCAGCTTCGCCGCGGCGTAAGATGCGGCCTTCGGGCCGAGGTCCGGCGCCAGCTCCATGATGTCGAAGCCGACAATGCGTTTGCTCGCGGCGACCGCTTCCATCAGCTCGCTGACTTCGTCCCAGCGCAGGCCGCCCGGCTCCGGCGTGCCGACCGCCGGCATCTCGCCCGAGTCAATGCCATCCAGGTCGATGGTCACGTAGACGTGCTCCGTGAGTGCGTTCAGGATCGGCGAGAGGTCCCCCAAGCGCCGAAAGGCCCGCGGTGAGAAGAACGGCAGCAACTGTTCCTTGATCAGCTGTGCCTCTTCGACGGCGGCGCTGCGCAGGCCCACCTGCACCACGGGCACGTCGTCCAGCATGCGGCGCAGCGTGCAGGCGTGGTTGTAGCGCGTTTCCTGGTACTCGTCCCGCAGGTCGGCGTGCGCGTCGATCGCCAGGACGCTGAGGTTGGGGTACTTGTCCCGGTGCGCCCTGAACGACCCGACGGCGACCGTGTGCTCGCCGCCCAGCGTCACCAGAAATTTGCCGTCGTTGACAAACTCTCCCGCGATGCCGTGGACGCGATTGATCATCGCCTCTGGGGACTCGTTGGTCACCGCGACGAAGGGTGACGTGTACATGCCGTGCAAGTAAGGCTCGTAGCCCAACCCCACGTCGAACAACTCCATGTCCTCTGAGTTGGAGATGATCGCATCCGGGCCGTCGCGGGCGCCGGCGCGCGCCGTCACGGTCGAATCGTACGGCACCGGCAGGAGCACTACGCGCGATTTCTCATACTCGGCGTAGGGATACGGCGGGCAGCAGAAGCTCTTTCGCGGCCAAAAGCGCTCGTCGTCGGGTCTAGGCGGGGTCATGACTTCGCGAAGGCCGGGCTTCCGGGGTTACGAACCCGAGCTCAGCGCTCCCGTGACCTCGCGGCGCTCAAGCATTGCGACGGGCTTCGCCTTGTCGACGGCGTGCGGGAACTCCAGGCCGCGATCGTGAATATCGGTCGTGACGTGGGTCAGGCCGAAGGTCTCAATGATGCGGTCGACGGCGCCGTCCGCTTCGAAAGCCTTGCAGGAGAAAATGTCCACCCAGACGTAGCCGTGGTGGGGGAAAGTGTGTACTGAGATGTGACTCTCGGCGATGATGACGAAGCCGGTTACTCCCCAGTCCTCCGGCTTCTCGCCCGTGTACTCAAGGACGAAAGGCTCGGAGATCTTCGTCATGTTGATCTCGGCCGGGTAAACGTCAAGGAGCGATCGGACTAACGATTCACTGCTCAGGCGCTCCCGGTTTCCACCGTAGCCGTCAATAGTCAAGTGCATCGTTCACCCCTCTCAATTCCCGTAACAACGGGTGTGTACCGCCCCGGAATATTCCGGCGACGGCGTCCGGCCGATAGAACCTCCCGCCTCTTCAGGCGTAGTAAAAGGCCCCCAGCAGCATCCTTCCTGAGAAGGAACCCCTCAATGTGAGGGATTTCGGCGGGCTCGTTTTCTTAGTTGAGCCTCGCCGCAGCCACCAGATGGCCTGATTGTGCGCCCGATACTAGGGTCTAGTTCAGAGGCGCAAAATGGAGGTTAACACAACGAAAAGCGATGAGTAAATAGAGTCGATATCGACTTTTGTTAAATGTTGCCGGGTTGTGATTCGCCAGCGCCGGGCGCGCCGTCAGGG
>CAZNHI010000145.1:0-6255 GCA_964572535.1 uncultured Dehalococcoidia bacterium | reverse complement strand
GTAATCGCGGGATAGAGCAGCGGTAGCTCGTTAGGCTCATAACCTGAAGGTCGGAATCCCCCTCCCGCCACCAGACAAGCACGAAAAAGCCCCTGGACGATTCGTCTAGGGGCTTTTTCGTGTCTCTACCATTGCCACTGAGAGAGCGCTGCTGTCGCAGGCGAGCAGCTTCATCCGCCGGGGTCACGAGGTCGTCGATAATCGCTTCCTCTGAGCGAGAACCCACCAGGGGCTCCGCGATCCCCCTGAGCCACACCGTCGTGCGACGACCCGGCCCGCGCCCGTCCGCAATGGGCTGGATAGCCACGACCTCGTCGCTGAGGACGTACTTGCTCCTTCCGGTTAACCAGACCTGATGTTACCTGACCTGGCCATCACGTCAGGACGGGCCCTTCAGCCCTTTAAGTAGGTGTCCTCTGTCCCTTTCTCACGGATGCCAGCAGGCGTAGGTTGAGAAGGCAGGCAAACAGCGCCTGGATCATCGGAGGCTCCCGCGGACGCGTCCTTTCGCGAACTGGGCTTGAAGCCCGAAATCCTGAAGGCGATCGACGCCCTCGGATTCGAGCAGACCACCCCCAATCCAGGTGTTGTCATCTCGTTCGATCTGGATGCCTCCCCGAGCACCTACGTTGTCCTCACCGTTGGCCTGTCCGTTTGCACGCTCTTCCCGGTCACTTTCATGAACATTGGCACCTACCAGGTGGTCGTCACGGAGATCGATCATGGGGGCCGCGGGCGTGCCTCGATCTGAAGCCTTCGCATATGCGGTGGCCGCTCAGGCGCTCACCCACTTCTGGATCGCCTCCATGGGCCTGCTCGCCCTCTGGACCATGCGGATCTGGCCGCGTGAGGCCGTTGCCACATTCCGACAGCGCGACGGGTCACCTCCGAAGACAGGGCCGACCGGCTTTTCGCGCTGACCGCCAGCCACCATCACGTTTGCCGCGTCGGAGTTCGAATGACGCGCCCGCCGCAGCAAAGGCAAGGGTGACGGCCGGCCGGGGCGGCTGCAGTGCTGGGTACGGACGATCCGTGGTGGCCCTCAATCAGGAGTTGATTCTGTAATCTCCTCTTCTGGATACACGCGCAGGGTGTTTTGCACAGTCGCAAAGCCGACGTAGCGGGCCAACTCCTTGGCCCGACGCTTGTGCTCATAGCTTTTGACGTGCCCCTCCAGATAGGCCGTGTCCTCGAAAGCCACGGCACGGACGAAGTCGAAGTTGCCTGTCCCGTTGGCAAGCAGAAGCGCAAGCCGTCGCTCTCTGTTCATTTGCTGCGTAGTCATGCCATCTCCCGGGGCGGATCGGCTTCTTCACCGCCCACGATGATCACGAAGCAGGGAGTCTGACTCAAAACGGAGCGGATAATCCTCGCCCTGCCGGGCTGGAACCTGCTCCGTCGCACCAGAACGATTGCATCGGTGTGGTTCTCTGCCGCGAACCTGGCGATCTCCTGGCCGATGTCGCCCTTGCCCAGGAAAATCCGGAGCGGCACCTGTTCGGGGCAACCCGCACAGCAGGCGGCAAGACGTTGGATCACCTCGGTGGCCCACTCCGGCCACTCGTGCTGCGGCTGATCTACGTATCGAGGCGCGGTCATGCTTCCACGTTCTAAGGGCGCCTTTTCGTCAGGTCCAGCAACGTAGAGCAGATCGATTGCCGCACCCAGCGATGCCGCAAGCTCCGTGACCGGATGCAGGGCAGCCGCGGTCTTGGGCGTGCCGTCAATTGGCACCAGCAGCCGCTTCAGGTTTCCGGGCGCCGCGATCGATGAGGATTCGGGCTTCACAATCAGCACGGGTCGTGTCGTGTATGAGACCACTTTCTCGGCGACGCTGCCCAGGCGATAGGCCGGCTCGAGCTCGCGGCCGTGTGTGGTTAGTGCCACCAACAGAACCCCCGGATTCTCAGTGGCGCGGATAATCTCGCTCGCAGCGTCGCCGGTCTCGAAACGCAGCGCAACTCCCAAGCCGCTCGCCTGCGCCACCCGGGCCCTCTTCTGGGCCTCGAGGTCATGGTCGTCGCGAGCGACGTAGAGGGCCTCCACGTCCGCCCCCAGTTGCGCGGCGACAAGCTCGGCCACCGGCAGTGCGGCTGAGGCTGCGTTGGATCCATCCCACGCCACGAGCACCTTCGGGACCGGCTTTGACTGAGTCATCTACGCACCTCCTGCCCAAACGGGAATGGCGCCACCACGGGCTTGCCTTGCGCCAGGCGGTGTGCGGCATCGCCGGCGTAAATCGTCATAGGCGAGCCGTGCTCGAGCTTGACCTCCAGAGCCTGACGAGTTCGCGAGAGCTCGACTGTCAGGCGACGACGGCGCCACTGAACCGGGAAGCACAGCCGATTCCAACCTTCCGGCAGGTGCGGCTCGAACGACAGGCCGTCCTCCTGAAGCGTAAGGCCCCCGAATCCAAAGACCGTCGCCTGCCACAGTCCACCCAACGCTGCCATGTGCAGGCCGGAGGCGCTATTGCCCATGCTGTCGTTCAGGTCAATGGCGGCCGTCTCGCGGAAGTAGCGCATGGCAAGCTCCATCAGGCCAAGGCGGGCCGCGACCCACGCGTGGATGGGCGGGCTCAGGGAGCTGCCGTGGCCACAACGAGACTCGTAGTATTCGAAGTTGTGCTGACGCGATTCGGGCGCGAAGACCTCCGGAAGCAGGGCCAGCAGCATGGTGACATCAGCCTGCTTGATGACCTGGGAACGACGCGTGCGGTCAGGTCCCAGCAGCACGTCCATCGGGGCGGTACGACTAGCGAAATCAGAGAGGTCTACCTGCTCTAGGCCGAAGTAGCCTGCGAACTGCTCCAGGAGTGCAGTCCCCGGATCACGGGGGACCCGCATGGCAGTGGCTGTAGAGTGCCAACTCTCCAACTCGGCAGCATTCAGGCGTAAGTCGCCCGCCAGGCGCCGCCAGCGCTCCGGCCAGCGCCGGTACAGAAGGTCCGCAGCCTCCAGGCCCCTCTCGATGTTCCAGGCGGCCAGGCAGTTGGTGTAGGCGTTGTCGTCCACGCCCTCGTGGTACTCATCCGGTCCGATGACGTTGCGGATGTGATACAGGCCATCCTCTTCCAGCCGGCAGCGGCTGGCCCAGAACCTGGCCGTCTCCAGCAGGATCTCCGCGCCGTACCGCAGCAGAAAATCGACATCACGCGTTGCCTGCCAATACTGCCAGACAGCGTAGGCGATGGCAGCACTAACGTGATGCTCCAGATCGCCACTGCGAATGGCGATCACCTCTCCTCGCGGACCGAGGGCGTAGGGAGGCGTAGCCTCCTCGCCCGTGTCGGTGGACTCCCAGGCGTAGAGCGCTCCACGGAAGCCCAGACGGTGCGCCTTAGCCCTGGCCGCGGCCAGGGTGTGATGGCGGTACCGCAGCAGGGAACGCGCCGCCTCAGGCCAGGTGAGCGTGTAGAAGGGGAGCATGAACATCTCGGTGTCCCAGAATACGTGCCCCATGTAGCCATCACCCGTCAGGCCTCGAGCACCGATGGAGGAGGTGGAGATCACTGGGTCTACCGCGCTGTTCAGGTGGTAGACGGCGAAGCGCAGCGCCTGCTGAGCCTCCGCGTCCCCTTCGACCGCCACGTCGCTGGCTTCCCAGCGTTTCTGCCAACGCGCGACGTGGCGATCATTCAGACCACCCAATCCGGAGCGTTTGCCCTTTCGCAGGGCTCCCTGGGCTTGAGCCCCCGCGCTCTCAGCGCTATTGGAAAGTCCGTAGCTCGTTAACTGCAGTAATGAGAGGCCACGATGACACCTGACTGTTGATTCAAACGACGCCGGCCCGAGCCAGCGAGATGGAGCCTGCCCATCAACCTGCAGGCGTACTTCCTGGAAGCACGCGATCGCCAGCAAGCCATCGTTTGTTGACCAGAGAGAGGGCAGGTCGCCAGGCTGAAGAACGTCCTTACCCAGGCCAGCCTGCCAGATGGTCACATTGGCCGGACCTTCGATTTCGAGACGAAGCTGCTGAACCACAAGGTTGGGATTCGCCAGGCACGCAAATCGCAGCGACTCCAGCGAAACCCTGTGCCCGGAGGGGAGCTCGTGTCGCCAGATGCTGCGCAGGATCCCGCTACGGTAGTCGAGGAGTCGCACGTGCTGCCGCACCGAGCCATGTCCTATATCGAGGCGCTCACCGTCAACCAGGAGCCCGATGGCAAATGCCTGCGGCGCCGGCACGCGAGCGCTTAGCGCAGGCGGCCCAGGGCGCAAATCGAAGAGACCGGCGGCGAAGGTCTGGGGACGAGACGCCTCGGTTGGAAGATCGAGGGAGCCACGCACACCGATGAAGCCGTTTGCGACCGTGAACCGCGATTCGAGTTCGTGCTCGAGCGCTGGCTCGTAGTCATCCTCGCGCAAACACCATGTCGGATCCGTCAGGCGGAGAGAAACCTCGTCGAAATCTGGCACGGCAGCGAATAGTGCAGCCGCCGGCCTCTGGGCCTGGGGATTGCGATGCTTCAACTCAGGCGGGCCCGATGCCGTCCCACGCCGTCGACCAGGACAGCGTGAAGCGACGCCAGAACCGGCCACTTCTCTGTCAGGAGACGCGCGTAGACCGCTTCGTAGCCGTCGGCCATGCGAGAGGCGGAGAAGTGACGTTCCACGTGCCGACGGCAGGCTCGCCTGTCGATCCGCGACACCCGTTCGACCGCGGTAACCATCTCGTCCGTAGAACGGCAGACGAAGCCGGTTTCGCCGTGCGAAACGACTTCTGGCACAGAACCGCGGGCCATGGCGATTACCGGCGTGCCGGTGGCCATTGCCTCCGCCATCGTGAGGCCGAAGGGCTCCGGCCAATCGATAGGGAAAAGATACGCGTAGGCGTTGCCCAGGAGCTCGTCCTTGCCCGCGTCGTCGACCTCGCCAACGAACTCCACCCGCGGGCTGCGCCGGAAGAGCGGAGCAACGACGTTCTCGTAGTAGTCACGATCCGCCGGGTCTACCTTCGCCGCCACCACCAGCCGCATGCCGGTCCTCTCGGCGATTTCGACTGCTTTTTCTGGTCCCTTTTCCGGGCTAATCCGGCCGAGAAAGGCTAAGTAATCGCCAGGATGGGTGCGCAGGTGGTAGCGGCTGAGATCGATACCGTTGTACACCGTGGCGATCCAGTTTGCCTCCGGGAGGTAACTCTGCTGGTCGCGACTGATCGAAACCAACGGCTGACGGCCTCCACGGCGGTACCTGTAGGCGATATCCGGAATGTCTAGCCTTCCATGCGCGGTCGTTACCGTCGGCGTAGCCACGAGCCCGGCAAACGGAAAGCTTAACCAGTCGGCGTGGTTGTGGATGATGTCGAATTCCGCAGCTCGCTTATAGACCTCCCCAAGCTCGAACATCGTGGCGGTCACGAAGTCCGGTGCTGACGGGTCCAGCCGCAGGGCGCGAGGCACGCAGGCGATCAGCCTGGCAGACGTTTCTGAGTCTCCGCTGGCGAAGAGCGTGACGTCATGCCCTCGCCGAACGAGTTCCTCCGTGAGACTCGAAACTACCCGTTCAGTGCCGCCGTACAGGGGCGGTGGGACTGGCTCAGCGAGTGGCGCAATAACACCGATCCGCATTCGGCAAGTTCCTCCTCCGGAGAGGTGCAGATAGGCGGGGAGACATCTGAGCCCTGATGATGGCTCGAAGGTAGGCATCGGAAGCTCACCGCCCGACGCCCGCCGTGCCTGGTCAAGTGGCCTTGACTTCGATCTTTTTGACTCTAGCTGCTGGCCGGCAGGGCCACGTAGTGCCGAATGCAGGGACTACGTCCTGCCAAATGGCCCGTTACAAAACCGTAGCCACTCGACTGCTCGCTGCGAGCAGAACCAGGGCGCCTGTCCTGGACTCCGCCATGAGTTGAACTGCTCGCTGGCAGGTTATCTGGCAGCGAAGGATCGACATATGAGTGCCCCATGGGCCAAATGTAAGCTGCCGAACAGCTTCAATCCCTGACAGGCGGCTTGACCACCGCCGCAATGATCTCCCGGCAAAATGCTGGTAGGTCGGACGGCTGGCGTGACGTGATCAGATTACCATCCCTCACGACCTCAGTGTCTAGGTATTCGGCCCCAGTGTTCTTCAGGTCGTCTCTGATCGATACGCGTACTGCATCGGCAGGGCGGTTGCTCCACCCAGGATGTGTCGTCGCGCCTGGTCTCGAAACAGTAAGTGCGAGCGGCATGCCTGCCTCCATTCGGCTCCGCGGCCGCCACCGCTGGTTCGAGGGACCACTGCGGCACGTCGAGTCCCGCGATTCGTCACT
>CAZNHI010000144.1:0-6260 GCA_964572535.1 uncultured Dehalococcoidia bacterium | reverse complement strand
GAGCCGGGGCGCCTAACCCGATCGAGCGTTATGTCTGGTTACACTATGGAACGATAGTCAGCCACAGCCTCCACCGATCGCCGCCTTCTGACTTAGACTAGCCGCGATGGAAAGCTGTCATCACAGCACCATGAAATCGGCGGACGGAGTGCTCCGGTCCTCACTACCGCCCGCTGGCAGCACTTCAGCTGCATTAGAGAAAACGGGCGAATGATAAAGTCGACGTCGGAGCTGTTCTTCGAGGCTCCAGACCTTAATCAGATCGAGCGCTGGCTGAGCGATCAACCGCGGTACGCGTCGTTCACCTTTACTTCCCAACCAGAGACCGTCCTCCATGACACGTACCTGGACACCGAAGACTGGGCGATTTACCGCGCCGGCTACTCACTCTGCATAAGTCAAAGGGACCAGGGCTCAGTGGTGAGGCTCAAGCCCAACAGACGCCATGCTCACGAAGAGCTGATTCAGTCCCTGGACGACTACACTGCCCGGCCAGGCGAATCGACCGGGCACGTATCTGCTAAGGTACGGCTTCTGACGGGGGCTGTGGCGCCGCGGACGCTCCTTGAAACCGAGACTCGGCGGCGCGCTTTCCTGATCCAGCAGGAAGGCGTGCCGCTCGCCGTCCTCAACCTGGATGAAACGGAAGTCCGTGTAAGTGGGAAAGGCGGTCACTCGCTGCTGGCCCGGGCCGAGCTCGAGGAAGTCGGTCCTGGTGGCCTGACGCGGCTTCAGTCAGTAGTAAAGGCAATAGGCGTGGCAAGCCAACTCACGCCCACGAATGAATCCAAATTCGCGGCCGCACTTAGGGCGACGGGGATCTCGCCGGAGGCGGCGTTCGACTTCGGTTATGCGCAGCCGACCCCTGATGCCTCTGCTGGCGAATTCGCACACGCCACCCTACGTCGTTACTTCAGTAACTTTCTGGCGCACGAGCCCGGCACACGACTCGGTGAAGACCCTGAAGAGCTGCACGACATGCGAGTCGCCGCGCGTAGGCTGCGCTCGGCCATCAGAATCTTCAAGCCTGTCCTGCCCCTACGTTTTGAAGTGCTCAGCGCCGAACTGAAGTGGATCGCCGGTGCATTGGGCGAGGTGCGCGACCTCGACGTAAGGCTCGATTGGCTGGCACAGGTTCGCGCTCAGTCCAGCTGGGATGAAGACGTCGCAATCGGACCGCTGATCGACGGGGTGCGGCAGTCGCGGGCAGATTCGCGCGAGCGTCTGCTTGCTGCACTTTCCAGCCAGCGCTTCCAGGACATGATGGCGAAACTGGCGACGGCCTTGCGCACCAACGACACGAGCACAGCCGAGTCGGCAACGCCTGTCGTCGACTACGCCGGCCCCGCGCTGCGCAAATGCTTTCGTAGATTCCGACGCGCTGCGGGAGACCTGAGTCCGGACTCCGACGCCTCGGCGTACCACGAAGTACGCACCAGTGCGAAGCGGCTGCGTTACAGCGTTGAGTGCTTCCAGTCCATACTCGGGCGCCGGGCCAGGCGTTTAATAGACGCTGCCAAGGAGGCTCAAGACTTGCTTGGCGAGTACCAAGACAGCGCTGTAACCATGGCTTGGTTGCGCGATACCGCCACTGTTCGCGGCACCGCGCTTCCTCCGGCCACGTTGGTACGCATCGGCGAGCTGCTGGTGTTACGGCAGGTACGAATGGCTGAGATAGGTGCCGAGTGGCCGGTTCGGCTCAAACAGGCGCGGCAGAGCTGGTCGGCTGTTCGGAAGACGCTGGAATCGACCTCCAACCAGGCCGAAAGCACTCGCGTGAGGGCTGCAACTCGGCGCCCCGTGGCCGCAGTGCAGCGGCCGTTCTCTCTACTGAAGCGATTCTTCCGCAGTAGGCGTCGAAAGAGACCCTAGCCCCGCCCAAGGCTCCGCAGGACTTTGGGCGGCAACAACCAGCTTAGTTCGTAGCGCGAGGCGTTTCTGTCCCCAGTTTGCCGCAAAAGTGCCGCGCCGCCTTTCCGAAACTGCAGCCAAGGTCCCCAGGCGGGACTAAGCAATGCCGCTGCAAAGCGGCTGAGATAGGGTTCATGGCCTACGAGCGCAATCGACTCAGCGCCCTCGAAGGGTTTCAGCGCTTCGAGCAGGCCAACCGGGTTGTCCACGGTGAGTTCGGCACAATGTAGGGGGGCGGGCCAGCTCGCTTCATTCTCCAAGATCAGCGCCGTATCCCACGCGCGAGCGAACGGGCTACTGAGAACGATGTCGACGGTCGGAGCAAGCCGTCCGAGACCTCTTGCTGCGCGACGGAAACGTCGGATCCCGCGCTTGGTCAACGGTCGCTCCGAATCATCCGGCCATAGCTTTGGATCCCGTTCGGCGGCGATCGCATGTCTTATCAGATAGAGCGGCATACAACCATTCTAGTCAGGCTCCAGTAGTTAGAGAACCCAATCCATGCCCTGCCGGCCAGTAGCCCGCACTATCTGGCCAAAGTGTGCCCCGCACTGCCGGCAGAAATGACCCTACTCGGAACGCGACGTGCGGTACCTTCCCCTGACAGCTCGAGAAGGCTCTCGATCAGCGTGTCAAGGCTGGCAGCAGGTACTCCGTAGCGGAGGAAATAGTTGTACGCGGAGCCGTACTGGCTTTCGAGCCGTTCGAGCACGCACTCCACTGCGCGGCGGCTGACGGGCTCGCGTGCTACACGTGGCTCCCGAGACTCGACGCTGTCTTCGTAGCGGGCGAGGAGCTGCTTCATCTCCGGCTCGAAGTAGCCCGTGAGCATGTAGTCCTCGATGACGTCGGAGTTGCCCACGTGCAGCAGCTTGAGCAGCAGTGCGGCGAGGACGCCGGTGCGGTCCTTGCCGAGACGGCAGTGAAAGAGCGTGACGGCCTCGGGAGCGGCAGACATCGCTACGACAGCGTCCGCGAATGACGGACCATAAGTCTGGAGCAGGCGCGGCAGCGCATCTTCCGGCGGCGCAGACATAAGGGCGGTAGCCTCCGGGGGCAGCTCCCTGAGGTTACGTAGAAAGCTGGGTCCGACGGCGATACGGCGCGCGGGCGCTTCGCCGATGGCGCCAGAGCTGTCGTAGCGGTCGCCGCGCAGGTCGATTACGAGGTCGATGCTGAGGTCTACCGCCCGGGCAACATCAGCATCGGTCATGTACTGCGGCGTCATGCTGCGGTAGAGGCGTGCGCGTCGGACGGGGCGGTTGTGGAGCCCGGCGTAGCCACCAAGATCGCGGAAGTTGAAGCAGGCTTCGAAGGCGATGAATCGAGACTCAGACGTGTTAGCCATATTCCAAGGTTAGGGTGAGCCTGTTAAGACAAGGTGAAGGCTGGTAAACGCGAAGTTAAAACCAGCCTTCACCTTGTCGCAGTGCGTCGAATAGGCTAGGTGCCGACAACGCCTCCATCGTCCTTACGAACGACAACGGTGGCAGCGCGAGGACGGCCTGCCGCGGCGCCGTCCGGCCAGGTGCTGATCGCGAGCGGCTTGGCGGGGTCGCTGCGTTCTGTTGACGGCTCACCGGGATGCTGGATGTTAACGAACATCGTCTTGCCGTCGGGTGTGGTGCTGACGCCGGTGACCTCGCAGCCGGCGGGGCCGGTAAGGAAGCGCCTTACCTCGCCGGTAGCGCTGTCGGCAGCCAGCATCATGTTGTTGCCGATCTGCGCGTAATCGCCGGTGTTGAGGACGCTGGTGGAGATGTCAGTTTGGATCCAGAGCATACCGAAGTAATCGAACCAGAGGCCGTCCGGGCTGCCGAACTTGTCACCCTTGACGTTGCCAGACTTGGCGGCGTTTCCGGCGTTGAGGTCAGGGTCGCCGGCCAACAGGAAGATGTCCCAGTTGAAGGTGGCCGCTGCCGGGTCGCCACCGGCCTCACGCCAACGGATGATGTGGCCATAGACGTTGTTCGCCCGTGGATTGGCCTTGTCCGTTGCGGGGTTGGCGGAGTTGGCGGTACTGGTGCCGTCCGCCTTGTTGAAGGACGGTGGGGTGCCACCACGGCGGCTGTTGTTGGTCAGCGTGCAGTAGACCTCTTTGGTGGCGGGGTGCACGGCGATCCACTCAGGACGGTCCATCATCGTCGCGCCGAGGCGGTCAGCAGCCTGGCGCGTCTTGATCAGGACTTCGGCCTGGCTGGAGAAGCCGTTGGCCGCGGTAAGGCCGTCCGTGCCGTAGACCAGAGGCAGCCAGGCGCCGGTGCCGTCATCGTTGAACCTGGCGACGTAGAGGGTGCCGCTGTCCAGCAGGTCACGGTTTGTCGCCACGTTGTCGGGTATGTACTTGCCGGCGCTGACGAACTTGTATGCATACTCGTTGCGCTCGTCGTCGCCCATATAGACCACCGCGCGGTTGTCCTTGGCGAGCGTGCAAGTGGCGCCCTCGTGCTTGATCCGGCCGAGGGCGGTGCGCTTCACCGGTTCGCGATAGGGGCTGTAGGGGTCGAATTCGACGACCCAGCCGAAGCGGTTGGGCTCGTTGGGGTTCAGGTCCGCGCGGAAGCGCTCATCGAACTCGTGCCAGCGGTAGCCGAAGCCACCCTTGTTGATGCCGTAACGGCTCTGCTCGCTGGTGATCGTGCCGGTCTCATTGGAGAAGTAGCCGTTCCAGTTCTCTTCGCAGGTGAGGAAGGTGCCCCAGGGCGTGTAGCCGTGGGCGCAGTTGTTGAACGTCCCGAGCACGCGCATGCCGGCCGGGTCGGCGGCGGTCTTCATGAAACTGCTGCCCGCTGCCGGTCCGGAGAGTGCGATCGGCGTGTTGGCGGTGATCCGGCGTCCGAAGGCAGAGGGCCTGACGACGACCCATTCCTTGCCCTCAAGCTTGACCTCGACGACCGAAACTCCGTGGCCCGCCTGCGACTTCTTCACCTTCTCCGCGTTCCACGGCACCATGCCGCCGACGTGCAGGATGCCGTCGTCCGTGTACTCGTGGTTGACGGCCAAAAGGCCCCAGTTGGCGCCGAGGGGGAAGAAGTGCATGCCATCGTGGTGCATGCCCGCCTGATGCGTCTGGTCGAAGGCGGTGTTGCTTCCGTCCTGCTTGAATACGGGCCCGTTGGAGACAGGGTCGCCCCAGGCGTAGAGCACCTTCGCGGTGTAACCGGCAGGTACGACAACCGCGTCCGCCTTGGAGGGTGGCACAGACTTGAACCCGGGGGCCGCCGCGCTGACCGTGGCGCCTTCCAGGAGCGGCATGCCGAGGAAAGCAGCGGCCGCGAGACCGACGCCGCCCTGAAGGACCCGGCGGCGCGTGAGGTGCGCCTCAAGGATGGATTCAAACGTCCTGCCCGTGGACGGATTGCTGACGGTATCGTCGTCGTGCACGCTGACCTCCCTGCGCAAACTGAATCTGGCCGCCACACGAGCGGCGTCTGTGCGGACGATAGAAAGCGACCGTTAATAGCAGGTCAACGGCGGTTAAGAAGCGGCTAAGGCGTGGTTAATAGCAGGTCAACGGCCGCAAAGAGGCGGCTAGCGCGAGGTTTGCGGCCAAGGACCCCAGTGAAGCAGCCGTGAGCTATCGCCGCGCTGGCCGGCGACGACTAGGCGCCGCGAGCGATGCCTTCGGCGTGGCGCACCCTGAGTTCAAGGCGATAGCCTAACAGGCGATGAAACACGTCGCGTTGGCTCTCAAGGCCTGAAACCTCGACTTGGCAATCACGGGCGGCCGACAGCTCGAGCACGATGCGTCCGGTGCCTCCGGGAAGTAGTTGAGCACTGCTGACGTTGCCAGCCTGCCCGCGGTCGAGGTTCTCTGCGAGCCTGAGCAGCGAACTGAGGACAAAGACCGCCTTCTGGGCCTCGCCCGAAAGGGCGGTCAACTCCGGGTCGCGGCGGCGCTGCAGGGAGCCGCGGTGGTTGAGCACGATCAATGCCATCAGCGTGACCTCCAGCTCGTCGAAGCCGAGGAGGTCGGCGTTGCGAATGAGGTAATGGCTGTGCTTCTGGTAGCTTGTATAGGTGAGGAAAGAGCCGATGTGGTGCAACAGTGCGGCGTACTCCAGCAGCTCCCGCTCCCAGTCTCCCAGCGCGTGGAGCTGCGCCTTACGCCCCGAATCGAAGAGCTGCAGGGCGAGGGCGACCGTCTGGCGGGCGTGCTGCTCGTTGAAGCGACACGTGCGCGCGAGTTGAAGGACGCTAAGACTACGCAGAGGCATACCACTGACCACGTCGGAGTGCCCGTGACGTGCGAGGTAGTCGCGCAGCAGGCCGTCGCGCAGGCCCCGATCTGAGATGCGCAGCTCCTGGATACCCAGTTCTTCCATGATGACGTCCAGGATCGCCCCCCC
>CAZNHI010000143.1:0-6280 GCA_964572535.1 uncultured Dehalococcoidia bacterium | reverse complement strand
GCTGAATCTGAGCTGCCCCAACACGGACCGCGGCGGTATCGAGTTCGGGCAGGACCCGGGCGCCGCGGCGGACGTTGTGCGTCGCGTCCTGCGCGCGACCACGCTGCCGCTGATCGCCAAGCTGACGCCCAACGTCTCGGACCCCACCATCGTCGCGAAGGCAGTGGTTGATGCTGGGGCGCACGCGCTCTGCGTCGGCAACACGCTGGTGGGCATGTCGATGGACCGACGGCGTGGCCGGCCGGAGATCGCGGCGACCTTCGCCGGTCTGTCGGGGCCGGCGCTGAAGCCGGTGGCGCTGCGCCAGGTCTACCAGGTCGCGGGTGCCGTCGAGGCTCCGGTAATCGGCTGCGGCGGCATCTCCACGGCGGAGGACGCAATCGACTTTCTGATGGCGGGTGCGAGCGCTGTGCAAGTGGGTACGGCGACCTTCGCCAACCCGCTGGCGCCCCTGCAGGTGCTGGAGGGCATCGAGCGCTACTGCTGCGACCACGGCATCACCGACGTCCGCGAGCTGGTGGGGGCCGGTCGCGCGAAGACGGGGGCAGGGCGGTGAGCCCGGTGCGCGCGGGCATGGGCCTATTCGTCGACGTGGCGGGTTCCGCGACCTGGGCGGCGGCGGCGTTCTTCCTCGTTGCGCGTTTTGTGTCGCCGGCGGCCGGCGCGGTGCTGGCGCTGGGCATCTTCCTCTCTGCCCTGACGATCATGCTCACCTCTCGCTTTCAAGAATCACGGGCGAGGTCGCTGCTGCGGGGCGTGTGCCCGCGCTGCGCTTCGTCGCTGACTCAGGCGCACTCGCACCGGCGCTGGGACACAGAGCGAGACCGCTGGCTGGCGCCGTTGACGGCGTGGGAGTGCGCGGGCTGCGGCTACGGCCACGGAGAGCCCGCCCCGTGCGGGAGCTGCCCGGAGGCTGCGTAGCATCTACGGCGGGCCGTCTCTTCGACTGTCAAAAGCTCAGCGTTGTTCATCGCAAGGTATCGAAGGTCGAGTCTATGGGAACGTCTGGACGGAATGATCGAAACGCGTTCGGGTCGGTGACCTCGTAAAATGCGACCGTTTCGGCCAGCCAGGTTACGCCGGGCGGAGAAAGTTGCTCGCCGATCGCGACAGTCAGGCGTCCCCCGTTGCGGTGAGGATCAAGCTTCACATGCCAAGTGCCGCCACGATGATCGAACACTATGAAGCGATCGAGGGGACGACCATTGGCTGACCAGCGCATTTCGAGTCGCGTACCCTGCGATAGAAAGTACGCCCTACCGCTCCCGTCCCACTCCATTGAGCGTTGCTCGCCGTAGAAACTGACCATGTAAGAGATGGGGGCAAGGATGAAGTCAGGCTGATAACCGATCGCTTGAAGGGAACCTATTACTTCATGCAGACCACTGAAGCCAACGCCCGTCGAAACATCAACGTCTGGGACAGCCTCTTGGATGGCGGCGAAGAGGTACGTCTGCTCTCCCAGGGCCACGGACCGTCCAAGCTCTTTGCAGTACATCTCCCAGGAATAAGTGGGGCCGTTGAAGTGGTCAAGGCGTCTGGTTTCTTGATTCGTTAAGACGTGAAAGTTCGAGGGCGACCGGTCTTCGATTTCGTGGACGATCGCCATTCGATCAACGCTGGTGGATGCTCGATAGGCGTCTCGCACCCAATCATGGAAAAGAGCCAGCCGGTGTTGATCGAGGTGCGCGGTTCTGCGCAGGACCTCGGCAATCTGTTCATCTCGCCGGTTCATTTCACCACGTCCGCTGTTTCGTTCGTGACTACCTGAGGCGTAGTAACCTCAGGCCAAGTCGGCTGCCCAATCCGACGTACCATTCCCTTGCAGGTGTCACCAATCGTGTCTTCTGTCGTCGGGTCGAAGACGTAGCCGAGCAAAGCTGGCGGCACAAACGCATTGTCAGGTGTAACCACCCAAATTTCCTTGTTGCGGTTCGTCGCGTTGTTGATCTCGAATCTCTGACCATCTGAATTGATGGTTCCGTCAGTGCAAATGAAGAGTATGTAGTCCGCTTCGCCGATGCGCTCCGCGATTTCTGTTCGCAGGTAGGCACCGGAACGGCGGTGCAAGTGCCACACCCAGCTGGAGACGCCGATCTCTCGGTATGCCTCGAAGACGACTTCGGCAAGTTGCTTAGCGCCAGCCATTTCGTAGCTGATGAATACTTTCAGTGGCGTGATACCCGACATGCCGCCGTATTCTATCGCAAACGAATCCGGTTACCCTACTTGGCCCCTGACGCACACTCAAGGGAATCGACTACGGAGCGCTTGTCGTCTTCGTTGGAGCGGTAGTACATGGTTACGGTTGTGGGGTGACGTTGGCGTGGCCAGGCACAGGTGCCCGTGTAGACTGGTAAGGCGTCCCGGGGTGTAGCTCAGCTTGGTCAGAGCGCTTGGTTTGGGACCAAGAGGCCCCCAGTTCGAATCTGGGCACCCCGACCACCATCACTTCGCCAACCGGCTCCAACCCGAGTTCAGGCTGCTGGACTGCGTCGAATCCAGCGCGCACACCGTGGCTGGCGAGTGTGCATTTGGTCCTCCGTGGTGTGTTAGAGTCTGCCCAGCTCACGGGTTGGAGCGAACGCAGACAAGTGCGTTCCGACGGCTGACGAGGGCGCTGCTGCGATAGCCATTTGCGTGTTGAACACACCTTTAAGGCAATTGGTTGCTGAAGAGGAATACTCTCCATGCTTCGTGGACCGACTCGATCCCCTAAGACTGCTGCTCATCACCGTCGCCCAGCGCTAACCAGTAATCACGACCGAACAAGAGATCTGCAGCAGCCTCTGCAGACGCCTCAAAACGCCCAGAGCGTGCTCGCCTTGCAGCGGACGATCGGCAACCGGGCCGTCCGCCCAGCGTTAGCCAGTAATTACGATCGAACAAGGGATCTGCAGCAGCCTCTGCATACGCCTCAAAACGCCCAGAGCGTGCTCGCCTTGCAGCGGACGATCGGCAACAGGGCTGTCCGCGAAATCCTTCAGCGCGACGACGCAGAACCCGATAAGGCGCTGCCCTCAAAGACGATGTATATGGGCATGAATGCCGGCGCCAGGGGCGAGGTCAAGGCGCTCAAGGGCATCCTCAAGGACGATGTGCTTTCCTCACTGAACGATCCAGCGTTGGAGAAGTCGCTGGAAACGGATGCAGGAATTGCCAAGTGGCTGATGGCAGAAATGCCAACCTTGGTCAATAATCCACTCCAATTCTTCTTTGCTTATCTAACCTTGCAAGAAACCTCCGCCACGGCGCGTGACCAGATGGCTCAGGCTATCAAGATGTTTCACGCCGCCGAAGCCGGGCTGTTCCGATTGGAAAGGATGGTGCTGTCCGGGCATAGCAACGGCGTCGAACTCTGGGGCGATGAGAAAGAGAATTTCAAGCCCGGCAATTTCTTGCTGGACAATGCTCTACGACATTTGGCAGGCACCTTCCCCAAAGCCGCCGCTCAGGTTGAAGACGTCATGTTCTCAGCCTGTTATACCGTCTCCAGCATCGAACTGGTCATCCAGGTTTTTCCCAATGTACGGTCGGTATGGGGCTATGCGGGCGCTTCGCCGGCAGCAGGATCAGGTGCGGAAGAGCACATCACCAAGTGGGAAAAAGAAACACGAGGAGCCAAGTTGCTTGATGCCAAAGACGGCATGGGCAAGGCGGCCTTGTGGACCCGCGATGCCGCCGAATCTTCCAAAGATAAGCGCGGCTATATCCGCAACGATCCGGCCGACGCCGACCTTCAAGAATTACTGGACTCATATTACGGTCTGGAGCTAGATGCAAAGGGGCAGTTGCAAGGTGATGCTCCCATCAATATGAACATCTTGAACATGGCGTACTTCCAGATTCAAATGATGCTCGCGCACCCCGAATTGAAGGACGATGCCCTGCGCGCACAGCTTACGAAGGGGCGTGAAGTACTGCTGCGATTTCGTCACTACGACAATGTCTGCCAAAACTTTGCCAGCACATACGCGGCAGAAATCAAGAACGCTTACGCGGCCATTGGGCGCACGCCACCGAATTTCAGCAAGATCTCCCGCACCACGCTCAGAGCCGAGAAAGATGCGTTCAAGGCAGCGCTGGCAGCTATTCCTAACGCCGCCGCACAGGAGTTCTACAATAACTACTTGCTACCTTTCTGGAAGTTGGACCACAAGCTCATACCGGCAACCTGGATATAACGCACGTCAGGCTACGCTTCGTCACCCTTATGCGCGTCCCGTGGCACGCCATGAGGCCCCCAGTTCGAATCTGGGCACCCCGACCACCCACTAACGTGCTTTGGGCCTGACCAGTTCTACAGGCGTATATTGTCCCCGCCAACTTTGCGAGGAGTAAACCCTTCATGGCCACCTATACCTACGACCACATCCACCTGCGCACCCGAGACCCTAAGGGGATGGCCGAGTACTTCCACAGGGTGTTCGACGCCAGGGTCATCGAGTCCGTGCAGTCAGACGGACAGCCACGCGTCGATCTGGACATCGATGGCCTGATGGTCTTCATCGCGCCGGTCGCGCCCGACGCTGATATCGCCGCCAACCCACGCGAGCCTCACCTCGGCCTGGACCACTTCGGCTTCCGCGTCGATAGTGTGGACGACACGGTAGCCGAGCTAAAGCGCCGTGGCGCCGAGATCATCGATGAGCCGCGCACCATTCGGCCGGGCGTAAGAATTGCCTTCGTTCGGGCTCCCGATGACATTCGCATTGAATTGTTGGAACGCCGCTAGGTAGCAGCGGGCTGAGGCACCAGCCCGGTACAGGCCGGCGCAGCCGGCGCTGAATCAGACGTCGAGCGCCATTCCGTCGCGGGCAACGATGATTTCGCCCTTGTAGAAGTGCGCCGCCAGGTTCACCAGATCGGCTTCGTCCTCGGTAGGCAGGATGTGCGTCAGCACAAGCCTGGGCACGCCGGCGTCCCGGGCGATGCGGGCGACGTCGCTGACTTCGCTGTGGGTGATGGGTAGGCGTTCGAGGATGCGTTGGGCGTTGGCGGGCCCGCGCAGCGCGGCGTAGCGCTCCAGTCCGGCCGGGCTGTAGCACTCGTGCAGCAGCAGGTCTGTCCCAGCAGCTAGATCACACATCAAGCCTGGGTTCGCGCTGGTGTCACCGCTGAAGACCATCGAGCGTCCGTCGTTGCTGAACCTGCGCGCGAAGGCCTGTAGCTCTGGTGCGTGCGGCGTCTCACGCGTGACGACGACGAAGCCCGCGACGCTCCGTTCATCCCCGTCACCCACTTCTATGACCTCGAGGGCAGGCAGGTGGGCATTCGGCCGGTCCATCGTCATCAGGCGGGAGCCGGCATCGAGTGTCCCCGGCGGGCCGAGCAACAACGGCAGACGCTCGTAGCGCCCGTACATGGCCTGAAAAGCAATCGACGACAGGTCGAGGTAGTGGTCCTCGTGCAGGTGGCTAACAAAGACTGCGTCGATGGCCCGCAGGTCGATACCGAGGCGAAGGGCCTCACGTATCGACCCTGGCCCGCAGTCGAGCATGATCGCGTGGCCTTCGCTCTGGAGGACGTAGCCAGAGCTGGCGCGTTGGGCGGTAAATGGGCCGGCGGCGGTGCCGCAGCAGGCGAGCTTCATCCAGTCTCCCTTGCGTCTACAGTCGGCGAAACTCTATCGAGTCTAGGGCTCAAGCCGGATCAGACAAAGCCCGGTCTGTAAACGTTTGCTAAATCTGCCCGCAACACGCTTGCTCCCATCGGGTAGAGTACGTCCGGGCTCAAGGAGAGCCTATTCATAGACGTGCGCCTAATGAGCAGGAGCAGGCCGTGCCATCGCTTAGCCGTCAACTGTCAGAGTGGGTCGCAAACCTCCAGTACCAGGACCTGCCGCCTGAAGTGATCGATAGAGCGAAGGGCCTGACGCTGCACGGCCTCAGCTCCGCGCTGCTGGGCCATGGCATGCCGGCGGGCCAGCAGGCGCTGCGTCTGATGCAGGAGGAAGAGGGCGGCGGCGCCGGCGTGGCGACCGTCCTGGCCGACGGGGCGAAGCTGACGAAGGGTGGCGCCGCCTTCGTCAACTCGGAGCTGATCTACGCCGGCGGCAAATGGGATACCTTCCGCATGCTCACGCACCCCGGCTGCAACATCCTACCGACGGGCCTCCTGGCCGCGGAGCTGGAGGCGGCGTCCGGCGAGCAGTACATCACCGGCATCGTCGCGGGGTACGAGGTCATGGAGCGCATGGCGGCGGACTTCATTCCGACCGTGATGGCGCGCGGCTTCCACGCCGGGCCAGTGTTCGGCATCTTCGGCGCGGCGGTCGCGG
>CAZNHI010000142.1:0-6360 GCA_964572535.1 uncultured Dehalococcoidia bacterium | reverse complement strand
GGCCGCCAGGGAAGCCGAGTCCGAGGACGCGTGCGGCCTTGTCGAAGGCCTCACCGGCAGCGTCGTCGCGGGTGCGGCCGAGGAGTCGATAGCTACCGTGGGCCTCGGCGAGGATCAGCTCGCTATGGCCGCCGGAAACAATGAGCACGACGGCGGGCAGGGGCGGCTCTTCGCCTTCGAGCAGCCAGTTGGCGTAAAGATGGCCCTCGAGGTGGTTGACGCCGATCAGGGGCTTGGACCAGGCGTAGGCCAGCGCCTTGGCGGTGTTGAGGCCGACCAGCAGGGAGCCGGCGAGTCCGGGGCCGGCGGTGACGGCGACGCAGTCGAGGTCTGAGGGCCGGCACTTCGCTTCAGCCAGGGCAGCTTTGACCACGGGCAGCATCGCCTCAATATGGTGGCGCGAGGCGACCTCCGGCACGATGCCTCCGTAACGGGCGTGGATCGCGGCCTGAGAGGCGACGACGTTGGCGAGCAGGCGGCGGCCGTCAGCGACTATGCCGACGGCGGTCTCGTCGCAGGAAGTCTCGATGCCGAGAGCGAGCATGGAGGCATTGTCAGGTGCAATCGGGCAATCGGGCAATCGGGTCCGGGCGCGCTCCCGCCGACACTAGGCGTTCGCCCCCGGGCCACGAGGGTGCGCGAATAATTGAAGACTGAAGACTGATTGCTGAAGACTACCGCCCGCTAGCGGACGATGGGCGCGGTGAGGATGGCGTCGCCGATCACGACGTAGAGTTGGGCGGCCGAGGTATCGATTGCTATGGCACGTAGGTCGGTGAAGGCGCCACTGACTAGCTGGCGGTGGAAGGAACCATCCTTGCCGGCGACCACGACTCGTTTGTTGCCGGTGTCGGCGATATAGACCTCCTGGGCCTCGGGGACGATGGCAATGTCGCTGGCGGCTGTTATCGGTTGATCGATGCCGCCCAGGGAGAAGCCGGCGTCAGCGCCGTTGCGGAAGCGGCGAACGTGGCCGTCCTCGAGCACGACGAAGATGTCGCCGTCGATCGCCAGGGCGACGGCATCCTCGAGCTCGATCTGGCCGTTGAGCAGTACGGAGGGCTCGCTGTCGAAGCCCTCGGCGGCGGGCAAGTAACGGTGCACCTGGTTTGCCCTGGGGTCGAGTACGTAGAAGTTGTTGTCGTACGTGGCGATGCCGGCGACGGAGGACCAGGTGCCGGTACGGCGCAACGGGAGGGGTCGCGGCTCTGAGCCCGGGCGCAGCTCAAACAGCTTGCGCTCTTCGTCGAGCACCAGGAGGCGGCCGGTGTCGTCGGGGCCCTGCCAGGTGAAGTAGGCAGGGGCCTTGGCGATGGCTTCGCCGTAGGCCTCGCCCTCTGCGTAGACTATTTGTGGCGGGCCGCCGGCTAGAGGCGCCGCGATGACGCGTCCGCCGCGGCTGTCCAGAAGATAGGCGCGTCCGCCCTTGACCAGCGCTGCCTCAATGGAGATCTGGCCGGTGACGGCGCTGCCAAGGCTGGTGATAGTAGTCAGCGGCCCGAGGTCGAAGAAGGCGTCCATATCGTCGAGCAAGACGCGGGCCTGATCGCGAAGGTCCGTTGCCGTGGCGTTAAGCGGCTCGATACGCAAGGCCTCAGCGGCGAGCCGCCGCGTCTCCTCCAGGTGGAAGCGGCGTTGGGCCGGGTCTGGCTGATCCTGTGCGGCTGCGAGCTGCACCTCGGCGGTGGCCACCAGGCCGGCGAGCTTCTCAGTGCGCCCCTCGCGGATCAGGCCCGGGACGAAAGCGACGACCAGCAGGATGAAGACGATGACGCCTCCGATCTGGATCAGGCGCCAATCCGCGAGGTTGAACTGAAAGCGGCGGGGATCGCCGGTGGTACGCGCGTACTCGGAGCGGCCGATCGACTGGTCGTTGCGTAGCCGCACGACGGGACGCGAGATGTCTAGAGGCGGCGGCGTGACGAGGAGGTTGCCTGGCTCCTCAGGGGCGACCTCAGGTTCCGGGTTGGAGACGGCGACAGAGGTTTTGGGGACGGGGCGTGAGCGCTGGGTCGCGGGACGTTCGGCGGTGTGGCGCTCCAGGTATTCTGGCGGGCGATCCAGGGGCTCGGATCCAGTCTCCGCGGCTTCGTCTGGCGCCGCTTCGCGCTCGGATTCGTGGCAGACGACGGCGAAGAGGGCGAAGTTCGGCAGGTCTCGGGTCAGGAGGTAGAGCTCGGGCAGGGCTTCCTCGGTCGGGCGGCTGAGGATCGATTCGAGGGTGTCGTCATCGAGGATGGTCTGCAAGGAGCTCGAGGCGGCCACGATCAGGTCGCCGGGTTCGAGCTCAAAGCGGCGTAGAGATGGGACGAGGCTGCCTTCGCCCAAAGGCACGGCGGCCTCGTCGCCGGAGTCGTGGCGCACAAGGATGCCGGAGCGCCGGACGTAGACGAGTCCCGGCCCGGCCTGCGCCAGGTAGACGAGGTCGCCGTTCACGAGTGCGGCAGTGATGCCGATGCTGACGTGGTCGCGCGGGAGGCTGCGGCGGTTCCACTCCTGCAGCGTCTGGTGGGTGCCGGCAATGGCGCGCTGGAGGCCGCCGGTGAGCGAGAGCCGGTCCTGCTGGAAGAGGCGGCCGATGGCGTCGAGGGCCTGGGCGCCGAGCTCTTCTCCCTTGACGCCGGTGGGCTCGGCGATGACGTGGAGGTCCACGTCTGGCTCGTCGAGGCGGCGACGCTGGAAGGTGCGCAAGCGGCTGCCTTCTTCGGTCACACGACCGTGATCAACAACAAATCTTGCAACCCACGTACTCATTATTTCTGCGAGGCTGATGCTCTCCTCTTACACCGGCGAGGAGGGGAGCGTCCCAGGAGGCGTTACGTAATCCGGAAGGGTCCCGGTGGCTGGCGGGACCGGGATTGGTGTGAGTACTCGGCTTGACCAGCCATCGCGGATTATACCTTCCTTTTCTGCTGCGCTCTTCTACCGCCCTGCGTCCTGGGAGCGGAGCAGGTTTGCAGCCTTGTCTCGGTGATGCGCCGCACATAAGATGAGGCCGACCGACTGGCCGGTCGGTTTCTGGCCAGAGGCTGGGACGTGGCACGGTGGAATCTGGTCCCCCGGCGAGAGCGGACTACTTTGGCGTCTTGAGGCAGGTTTAGGCTGGGACATAAGTGACGCAGCAGCAGGGCGGTCAGGAGCGGTCGCGCGAGAGGCAGAGGCGAATCCTGGACGCGGCGCTGTCTGTATTCAGCCGCCGCGGGTACCGGGACACCAGCGTCGACGAAGTGGCTGAGGCGGCTGAGACTTCGAAAGGCGGGGTGTACTTCCACTTCCCGGGCAAGCAGGTGCTGTTCAGGGCGCTGCTCGACGTGTCCGCGAAGAGACTGCTGGACCGCGTGGAGGAGGCGATCGCGCTCGAGACGACGCCGGTGGCGCGGGCAGACGCCGCCTTGCTGACGGTGCTGCGCGTGTTCGCGGAGCACCGCACGATGGCGCGACTCTTCATGATCGAGGCGCTCGGCGCAGGGCCAGAGTTCGCGAATCGGCTGCTTGAGATGCACGACGATTTCATCGGGGTGATCAAGAAGCACCTGGACGACGGGGTCGCTTCAGGCGCGGTGCCTCCGGTCGACACGGAGCTGGCAAGCCGGGCCTGGTTCGGCGCCCTGAACGAGGTGATTCTGCACTGGCTGATTAAGGGTGAGCCGGAGCGGCTGGAGGAGGCGTACGACGGGTTGCGGCCGCTGCTGCTGCGCAGTGTCGGGGTGGAGGAGTGAGCGCACGACAACGGAGGCGAGAAGCAACAAGCAAGAGGCGACAGGGACGATCATGACGGGGGTAGCGATGACACGGCGGCGGGCGTGGTGGCTGGCGCTGCGGCCGTTTTCGTATACGACGGCGATCATTCCTGTCCTGGTGGGAACGGCGCTAGCGGCGGACATCGAGTTCAAGCCCGGGTTGTTCTTGCTGGCTCTGGCGGGGTCGGTGTTGATCCTCGCGGGGACGAACCTGGCGACGGACTTCTTCGACTTCGTGGACGGTGTGCAGCCCGGCGCGAGCTTCGGGGCCTCGATCCAGAGCGGGCTCTTGACGCCCAAAGAGGTGCACCGCGCTTCAATTCTGGTCTTTGTGGCGGCGCGATCGTGGCGTTTACGGGTTGGCCTGTGCTGGCGGCGGGCTTCGCGAGCGTACTGGCGGGCTACTTCTACACGGCATCGCCGATCAGGTACGGTCGGCGGGGCCTGGGCGAAGTTGGCGTGTTCTTGTTTATGGGGCCGGTGATAGTGATGGGCGCCTACTACGTGCAGTTGGAGGAGCTGAGCTGGCCCGCGTTCTGGGCTTCGCTGCCGGTCGGGATCCTGGTGGCGAACATCCTGCACGCCAACAACCTGCGCGACATCGAGAATGACAGGGTGCGGGGCAAGGTGACGCTCTCGACGCTGGCCGGGCGGCCGCTGGCAGACTACGGATTGTGGGCGCTGGTCCTCGGGGCGTACGCAGTGGTCGCCGCCGCGGTGGCGCTGGATGAGCTGAGCGCGTGGTCGCTGCTGGTAGCGGCGTCTTTGCCGGCAGCGGCCATGACGTTGCGGGTGCTGAAGGAAACGGACTCGAGGGTGCTGAACGCGCTGGTGCGGGGGTCGGCGCGGCTACATATGCAGTTCGGGGTGTTGCTGGCGCTGGGGTTGGTGATCGCGGCGGTGGTCTGACCCGACGCCCTCTGGACTGCGCATTGCTGTAGCGCTGCTCCGCCTTTTAGAAAAGAGAAATGTTGGAGGGGGACACACCCCAAACTCCCCGTCAGCGGGCGGAGCCCCCTGCACCACCGGTTGGTCATCCAGTGGCCGCGACGCCTTGATCGCGTTCGGGGCGTCTCCGCGAGGTTGCGTCTTCGCTAGATGCTCTTCGCGATGGGTATTCGGTCCCTGGAATGCGCACTAGATTGCCCGTTTGCGGTGGTGAGGCTGGTCAGGCGCGGGAGAAGATGAGGGCAGCGTTGTGGCCGCCGAGGCCGATCGAGGTGGAGAGTACGGCCTGGAGGTTGGTCACGGGGCGGGCGGCGTTGGGTACGTAGTCGAGGTCGCAGTCGGGGTCTGGTTCTTCGTAGTGCATCGTGGGGGGCAGGATCTGCTCGTGCAGGGCGAGGATGCTGAAGATCGCCTCGGCGGCGCCGGCTGCGCCCATCATGTGGCCGGTCATCGACTTAGTGCTGCTGACTGCGAAGCGGTAGGCGTGCTTGGCGAAGACCTGCTTAAGCGCCATGGTCTCGACGCGGTCGTTCATCGGCGTGCCGGTGCCGTGGGCGTTGACGTAGCCGACGCTGGTGAGGTCTAGCTTCGACTTGCGGAGCGCCATCTGGATGGCGAGCACGGCGCCGCGTCCGTGCTCGTCAGAGGCGACCATGTCGAAGGCGTCGTTGCTGGAACCGTAGCCGGTAAGCTCGGCGTAGACGCGAGCGCCGCGAGCGCGGGCGTGCTCCCAGCTCTCGAGCACGAGGGCCCCGGCGCCCTCACCGACCACGAAGCCGTCGCGGCGATTGTCGAAGGGCTTGCAGGCGCTGGCGGGGTCGTCGCCGGGGCTGGCGATGGCGTGCAGGGCGTTGAAGCCTGCGTAGAGGCTGGGCACGATCGGAGCTTCAGAGCCACCGGCGATCATGACGTCGGCGTCGCCGCGGCGAATGATCTCGCCCGCCTCGCCGATCGACCCGGCACCGGTGGCGCACGCGGAGACGACTGCCATATTCGGACCCATGGAGCCGGTAAGGATGGCGATGTAGCCGCTGGCGGCGTCCGGCAGGACGTTGGCCAGAAAGAAGGGAGAGACGCGTCGCGGGCCCTTCTGGTTGAGGACGCGGGTTTGCTCCTCCAGGAGAGTGTAGCCGCCGGCGCCAGAGCCGAAGACCACGCCGGCGCGCTCGCCGAGGCGGTTTTCGTAATCGAGGCCAGAATCGCGCACCGCTTCGAGGGCGGCGTTGATCGCGAACTGGCTGAAGCGGTCGACGTGGCGCAGGTCTTTAGCTGGGATCGCCGGGTCGGCCACAAAGTCGTGCACCTCTCCGGCAATGGCGTAGTCATAGGCGGAGGTGTCGAAGAGGGTTACGTTGCCGATGCCCGAGCGTCCCGCCAGGAGGGCACGCCAGGTCGTGGGGACATCGTTACCCAAGGGTGAGACGGCGCCGATTCCTGTAACAACGACCCGTGTCATATTGATCTTTGCGTCTCGAGCGGAACCTGGGGGCCACAAGCGTGAGAGATGCCCATCGATTGGCAACGAAAATATAGCACAGCCTTGCCAATATACTGGGCCATCGTGGAGCGAGGACGCATCGTCTACAACCCGAAGGCCAGAAACGCGCCGTCGCGGGAGCGGCTGCTGGCGGCAGCACGCTCGGCGGCGCCAGCCTGGGAGATCGATCTGGTC
>CAZNHI010000141.1:0-6362 GCA_964572535.1 uncultured Dehalococcoidia bacterium | reverse complement strand
CGATCTCGCCCTCGTCCATCGTGATCGCGTCGCCGGCGGGTACAACAGTGACACGCGGGTTCTTGGGATGCTTGGCAAGCTCAGGCTCGATCACGTCCGGAGGCCCTACCAGGGCAACTTCGACGCCAAACTCCTTGGCAGCGAGGAGGGCGCCCTGAACCTGCTCGCGCGGGGCAAAGTCGCCGCCCATTGCGTCCAGCGCGACTCTCAAACAGAAGCCTCCGCTCTGGCTACAAACACCAGGTTATCGCCGATTCCGACGGGAGCAAGGTCGTAGTCGCCGTAGACGTGTGTAACACGCAAACCTACCTGTTGCAATAATAGCGTCAGCTCTGCCTGCGTCGAGTGCCGCAACTCCGTCTCGAAGATGCTGCGCCGCACCACGCCGTCCCTGGCGACGCGGTCGAAGACGTAGGTGAGGCGCCTCACCATGCGCTCCGGCTCAGGCTGGTCCGCCACCAGCTTCATCACCTTCTCGCCGGTCACGGGGTCTGTGCGCGTCCAGTTCAGCAGCAGCGGCGCCCACTCTGCTGACGAGTCGTCCCAGGAGACGCTGGCCGGCGAGCGCACGCCCATCGCGAAGACGCCGCCGGGCTGCAGGTGGCGCGCCACGCATTGCAGACAGGCTTGCTGCTCCGCCGTGGTCAGCAGGTGCTGAAACGTGTTCGCCGCGACGTAGACCATCGCGAAGCGCCGCCCCAGCTCAAACGACATCATGTCGCCCGGCAACAGCTCCAGGCTGCCCTCGATCTCGCCCGCCGCCGCGAGGTTCTTGCGCCCCCGCGCCAGCATCGACTCTGAGTTGTCGATGCCTACGACTTCGTAGCCCTCACACGCCAGGCGCAAAGCGATGCGTCCGCTGCCGACGCCCAGCTCCAGCAGGGGTCCGTCCACACTCTGCGCCAGGTTCTCGTAGAAATCGATGTCGTCGGTGAAGTCGTCGTACGTGAAGTCGTAGACGTCGGCGATCGGGGCGTAAAGGTCGTCAGACATTTCAGTAACCAGTAACAGGGAACAAGTAACCAGAGGGGTTCGCGCGTCTTGGTACTTGTAACTGGTTACGTGTTACTTTGCGGCGCGGTGGAGCCGGCGGGGAGATTCGAACTCCCGGCCTGCCGATTACGAATCGGCTGCTCTACCACTGAGCTACGCCGGCCAAGACGTAGGCGGCTGCCTACTCGGGGAGTGTAGCAAAAGGGGCGGCGTAGCGCCTGCTTCCCCCCTTTAGCGGGGTCTGGGGTGGCCCCGGTCTTTCAACACTGCAAGCGCGCGCTTACTTAGTTTGCAAGGATCACTTAACGCAAGTGACACGCCGGTGAAACGCCTTCGCAAACGTTGCTGGCTACCCTGAAGCTACCAACTTCAACGGAGGTCACGCATGAGTGAGGCAATCCAGCCCACCCGCATCACACGGTCGCCCTCCTCCTCGACACCGCAACAGGATGACGACCACGTTGTCCTGCGGCTGGCAAGAGAGGCTCTCCGGGCCGACCCGCCATCGGTACGCTTTGTTGGACGGTCGGGGCCGGTGGCGCCCCAGGGAGCGCAGCGATGGCTTGCCTTCGACTGACACTGATTGAGCCCGCGCCGGGCAACGAGCGAGAGGCCCAACGGGTGCTGGAAGCCCTGGACGGTTGCCTGGCGGGAGCGCCGGGGCTGATCCTCAGCTTCGTCACGGAGGTCGAAAGCTACCGCATGGGCCGTATCAGTCTTTGGCTCAGTAAGGACGACGCCAACCAGGTCGCTCTGCGCGACGACATCCTGGCGCTGCGCTCGCAGCTGCGGCGGCTGTCGCGAAACACGGAGGAGACGTTGATGGACCTGAAGTCCGGCCACATGCCGGAGCAGCTCGCCGCCCAGTTGGCCGGTGACCTCGACAGCGAGCCAATCGCAACCAGGCTGGGCGCCATGGCCTGACCTCTGGACGGCACTCTGTACACAAGAGAAAGGGGCCGGCGTTTGCCGGCCCCTTCTATTACGCTGCGAGACGCCGAGGGCTAAGTGCCGGAGACGGTCTCCATGATCAGACGCGTGACAATGTAAGGGTCCATGTTGGCACAGGGGCGTCGGTCTTCGATGTAGCCCTTGCCCTCGCGCTCGACCTGCCACGGGATGCGCACCGAGGCGCCGCGGTCGCTGACGCCGTACGAGAAGTCCTTATAAGAAGCGGTCTCGTGCTGGCCCGTCAGCCGGTCTTCGATGCCGAAGCCGTAGTTCGCGATGTGCAAATCGTGGCGTGTCTTCAGCTTCTCAGCCGCGTCGACGTTCGGCTGGTAGGAGCTGCGCATCGCCTTGGTGGAGAAGTTGGTGTGACAGCCGGCGCCGTTCCAGTCGCCGCGCACCGGCTTCGGGTCCAGCGTAGCGCTGACCTCGAAGTCCTCGGCGACGCGGTAGAGCAGCCAGCGGGCCAGCCAGAGGTGGTCGGAGACGTCCAGGGCGCCCAGCGGGCCAACCTGGAACTCCCACTGCCCAGGCATGACCTCCGCGTTGATCCCGGCGATGCCGAGGCCGGCGGTCAGACAGGCGTCCAGGTGCGCCTCGACGATCGGCCGGCCGAATACCTCGTCGTCACCGACGCCGCAGTAGTAGCCACCCTGGGGCGCGGGGAAGCCGTGCTCCGGGAAGCCCAGGGGCCGCGCGCCATCGAAGAACGTGTACTCCTGCTCCAGGCCAAACCAGTACTCCTCACCCTCAAAACGCTTGGCCATGGCGGCGCAGGGGGCGCGTGTGTTGGTCTTGTGCGGAGTCATGTCGGTCAGGAGGACCTCAGCCATGACCAGCTTGTCGTTGCCGCCGCGGAGCGGATCCTGGACGATGCAGACCGGGCGCAGGACACAGTCAGAACGGTCGCCCGGCGCCTGGTTGGTCGAAGAACCGTCGAAGCCCCAGATCGGCGGCTGCTCGCCGTCCGGGACGATCTTCGTCTTAGAACGGAGCTTGGCCGTTGGCAGCGTCCCGTCTGTCCAGATGTATTCAGCCTTGTACGGCATTTTAACCCCCTCGTGTTCTCTCGCCGCCGCTCGCTATCTCGGGAACGGCATTCTCTCAGCTTCAACTTCTGTTATATCGGGCGGCTACGCGAGGCGCCAGAGCATTGGCTTGCCCTGACGCCAGCGTAACCGCGATTTCACGCAACCGTAACCGCTAGAGTGCCGCCTCTCCCCGCTCGCCCGTCCGCACGCGGATCGCGTCAGAAACCGGGCTGATGAAGATCTTGCCATCACCGATGGCCCCCGTACGCGACGCCTCGACGATGACGCTCACCGCGCGCTCCGTGTCCGCGTCCTTGACCACCAGCTCGATCTTGCTCTTCGGCAGCATGTCGACGCGGTACTCCTCGCCGCCGCGGCCGGTGTGGACGATGCCTCGCTGCACGCCACGGCCTGTGACGGCGACGAAGTTCATCCCCACGAAGCCTGCTTCCGATAGCGCTTCCTTGACCGCTTCCAGCCGCTCCGGCCGGATAATCGCTTCTACTTTGTTCATATCTGCCATGCGCTCCTTGCGATCTCAGTCGCCGAACTAGGAACCGGAACCGCCGGACTCGGCCGAGACAGGGATGCCGGCGTAGGGTGCGCCACTCTCCAGCAGGTAAGCACGCTCGCCGTGCTGGCTGGCGTCGATGCCGATGTTCTCGTCGTCTTCGGACACTCGTAGTCCCAGCGTCATGTCCAGCACCTTAAGTATGACGTAGGTGGCAACCAGCGAGTAACTCATTGTCGCCGCGACGCCGATTAGCTGGTCGAAGAACTGCGCAGTTTCGCCCTGGATCAGGCCTTCGGCGCCGCCCGTAATCGTGGCCGTCGCGAAGATCCCGGTGGCGATGGCGCCCCAGGCGCCGCCGACGCCGTGCACGCCCACCACGTCCAGCGAGTCGTCCAGGCCGATCTTGGAGCGCATGCGTACGGCCAGGTAGCAGAGCGAACCGGCGCCCGCACCGATACCAATGGCGCCCATCGCGTCCACGGCGCCCGAGGCGGGCGTAATCGCGACGAGCCCGGCCACTGCACCCGCGGCCGCACCGACGACGCTGGGCTTGCCGGACACGATCCAGCTGAGGCCAGTCCAGACGACCATGGCCGTCGCGGCAGCGATGTGCGTGACTACGAAAGCGTTGGAGGCGAGGGCGTTGGACGCCACAGCGCTACCAGCGTTGAAACCGAACCAACCGAACCAGAGCAGCGCTGCGCCGACCACGACCATCGTGATGTCGTGGGGCTCCATGGGCTCGCGGCCAAATCCGTGCCGCTTGCCGTAGAGGAACGCTGCTACCAGCGCGGCCGCGCCGGCGTTGATGTGCACCACGGTGCCACCCGCGAAGTCCAGCGCGCCGATGCCGACATCGCCGTTCTCTTCCGCCAGGCCGCCCAGCCAGCCGCCGTAAGACCAGACCCAGTGCGCCACCGGGCTGTAGACCAGCAGCGACCACGCCACCATGAAAACCAGGAACGTGCTGAACTTGGCGCGCTCGGCGAAGGCGCCAGTGATCAGCGCGGGCGTGATCACCGCGAACATGCACTGGAAGATCATGAACGTCTGGTGTGAAATCCCAGGCGCGTATGGCCCTGGTTCAGACGAAGAGACGTCTTTCAGGAAGAGCCAATCGAAGTTGCCGATCAGGCCCATCTGGTCCGGCCCGAAGGCCAGACTGTATCCCACCACTACGAAAACGATTGTGATCACGCCAAGCATGAAGAAGCTCTGCATGATCGTACCCAGGACGTGCTTACTGCGGGCCAGGCCGCCGTAGAACAGCGCCAGTCCCGGAGTCATCAGCATCACCAGCGCTGACGACGTCAACATCCATGCTGTGTCGCCGGAGTCGATCTCCATTACCAATCCTCCCGTCGTCTGCCAGCGGGGCAGTCCTAACAAATCAGCGCCGCGAAGGCGACGCCGATGAACCGGAGATTAGGTTTCCTTTGTTACGACCATGTTTCGGACCGATTACGGCGCGATTAATGTTTCAGGCACGTAGCCTGCGCCTGACACGAGAGTAGATCCCCTGACGGCCGCCCGTCGAACTTCTCGCTCTTTCGTATCATCTCTGCATGTCATTGCCCGGCGGAGCGCGTCTCGCAACCATCGGGCTCCTCCTGGCCGCCGTGATCTCGTGCAGCGACGACAAGCCGTCTCCTGAAGAGGCGATGCCAACGCCGCCGGCCGAGACGCCGGCACCCAACGCGACGGCTCCATCCCAGAGCTCACTTCCGACGGGCTGTAAAGGCACGGTATTCGTCCGACAGGGCCCTAGGGAGGAGACCTACATCCTTCAGTATGAAGGTGGGCAGGTCAAGCGGCTCGACAAGTTGGCAGCCAGCAGCTTCGGCGAATCGCTCTCGCCGGACGGCAAGCGCATCGCCTACAACCGGGTCCTCGTCCCCAATAGAAGCTTCGCAATCTCCGTCGCAAACCTGGACGGCTCCAACCCGACGGACTTGACCGCCTTCTCGCCGTCGCTCGATCAGCTCCCGCCCGCCTGGTCGCTGAACGGCGACCTCATCGCGTACGCGGGCTCGGGTAAGGTCTGGGTAATCTCGTCGTCCGGCGCTTCGAGCAGCGTTGAGGTTAGCCTCGGGATCGGAGGCGAAGCGCCGTCCTGGTCGCCGGACGGCACCCGCCTGGTCTTCACGGGCAGGGAACCCGGCAGCTATACGACCGGCGTTTACGTCGTCGACGCCGACGGCTCCGGCCTGCGGCGCCTCAGTCCGGCGGGCTCGGACGATATCAGAGCGAGCTGGTCACCGGACGGTGGCCTCATCGCATTTGTGACGCAGGTCAACCAGGACAGGTTCACCATCGAGATTAACGTGATGACCCCGGACGGAAGCGGCCGCAGGAGCCTGGCCAAACACGACGCCACGGGCGATGACCTCGGCGCGCCACCGCTTCCCTGGTCACCCGACGGCAAGATGCTCGCGATCTTGACCAATCGCGACGGCGGCGGGCCGGAGCTGTACGTGGTGAACGCGGATGGGAGCGGCCTCAAGCGAGTGACCGATAGCCCGGAGCACGAGTTTGAGCCCGAATGGTCTCAGGACGGCGCTTGCCTGACCTTCTACCACGATACCTACCTCGAAATGGCGCTGTACGTCGTAGGCCGCGATGGTGCCGGCGTTACGAAGCTTCTCACCCTGGAACGCTAGCGCTCTATCTACGGCGACTACGGCCTCAGCGCTGCAGTGCTGGTTGCCTCTTTGCCCGTGTGTTATCTGTCCGCCGGGAAGCGGTAGCCCACGTTGCGCACCGTCTCGATGTAGACGGTGGAGCCCGTCTCGATCTTGGCGCGCAGGCGGCGGATGTGCACGTCTACCGTGCGCGCGCCGCCGAAGTACTCGTAGCCCCAGACGCGGTTGAGCAGC
>CAZNHI010000140.1:0-6362 GCA_964572535.1 uncultured Dehalococcoidia bacterium | reverse complement strand
GCGGTGAAGCTACCTGTCGCGCCGGAAGCGCCCGCGGTAGCCGCACCTGTGGCAGCCGCTCCCGTTGCGGTGAAGCTACCTGTCGCGCCGGAAGCGCCCGCGGTAGCCGCACCTGTGGCAGAGGCGCCACCTGTAGCGCCTGAAGCCGTCGCGCCGGAAGCGCCCGAAGTGCCCGCCGAATCCGGTGGAGAGGAGGCCTAGGCGATGCTGCAGCCCAAGCGCGTCAAGTACCGCAAGCACCACCGCGGCCACCGCCGTGGCATGGCTATGGCGGGTAACGACGTCTCGTTCGGCGACATCGCCCTGCAGGCTACGACCGCTGCCTGGATCGACAGCCGTCAAATCGAGGCCGCTCGCCGCGCGATCACTCACCACCTGCGACGTGGTGGCAAGGTCTGGATCCGCATCTTCCCGGACAAGCCGGTGACCAAGAAGCCGGCTGAGGTCCGCATGGGCTCGGGCAAGGGACCCGTCGACCGCTGGGTGGCGGTGGTGAGGCCCGGCCGCGTGCTGTTCGAAATCGCCGGCGTGCGCGAGGACGTCGCGAAGGAAGCGTTGCGACTGGCCTCTCACAAGCTGCCGTGCTCGACGCGGGTGCTCGAAAAGATACACGAGGGCGTCTGATGGCAAAGAAGAACGAAGTGTTCGCCGAGCTTACGGCGATGGACCAGCCGCGCCTCAACAAGGAGCTGGACGACACGTATCGTCAGCTGTTCACGCTGCGACTTCAGGTCGCGACGCGGCAGCTGCAGAACGTGAAGGAGATTAAGACTACGAAGCATAAGATCGCGCGCATCAAGACGTTGCAGCGTCAGCGCGAGCTTGCCGCCCTGGGAGGTAGTAAGTGAGCGAGAGCACGCGCAGCGCGGCGCCGGACTCGGAACGAGGCCGTCGCAAGAGCCTGGTCGGTACGGTGGTTAGCACCAAGATGGACAAGACCGCGGTAGTGTCTGTGGAGCGCAGGTACCCGCACCCGCTCTACCAAAAGATCGTGCGCTCCACCAAGCGCTACAAGGCGCACGACGCGGACAACAGCGCCGTCTTGGGCGATGTGGTGCGCATCGTGGAGACGCGACCCCTTTCTAAGGAGAAGCGCTGGCGCATCGCGGAGACGATGGTGCGCGGCAACGTCGCAGAGCTCGCCCCGCGCGAGATCGGCGCGCCTGCGGAGAGCCTGTACCGCCCGGAGGCACCGGCGCGCGTCGCTGCCGCACCGGTAGCAGAGAAGACGCCCGAGCCCGCCGCATCCGCACCGGTGGTAGAAGAGACGCCCGAGCCCGTGGCTGTCGCACCGGTGGCAGAAGAGACGCCGGAGCCCGTGGCTGTCGCACCGATGGTAGAAGAGACGCCGGAGCCCGCGGCTGCCGCACCGGCGGCAGAAGAGACGCCCGCCAAGGGCGCGCCTGAGACGAAGGAGGACTCAAAGGAATGATCCAGAAGTTCAGCCGTCTCAAGGTAGCGGACAACTCCGGCGCGCGAGAGATCATGTGCATCCAGGTACTCGGCGGCACGCGACGGCGCTACGCGAGCGTCGGCGACATGATCGTCGCGTCGGTGAAGCTGGCGCAGCCGGCGGCGGCCGTGAAGAAGGGTGACGTGGTCAGGGCTGTGGTGGTGCGGACGGCGAAGGGCTACGGCCGGCCGGATGGTTCCTACATCCGCTTCGACGACAACGCCGCTGTAATCCTGTCTGAACAGCAGAACCCGCGTGGTACACGCATCTTCGGGCCGGTGGCGCGTGAGCTGCGCGAGCGCAACTTCATGAAGATCGTCTCGCTGGCGCCGGAGGTGATCTGATGAGCAAGATTCGGCGTAGCGACACGGTGCTTGTCCTGAGCGGTAAGGACCGCGGCAAGCAGGGTACCGTGCGCGCAGTCATCACCAAGAAAGACCGCGTCATCGTCGATGGCGTGAACATGATTAAAAAACACCAGCGCCCCAGCCAGCAGGGCGGTGTGCCGGTGCCGGGCTCGATCGTGACGCGAGAGGGGCCGCTGCACGCCTCCAACGTGATGCTGGTGTGCAAGGACTGCGGCAAGCCGGCACGGACGGGTATGCGTATCCGCCCAGACGGCATTAAGGTGCGAGTTTGCAAGCGCTGCGGGGCAGACATTGACTAGCCAGACTATCGCTACTACACGCGTTGGGGATCTCTATCGGGAGCAGGTTGCGCCCACGCTTCAGCGCGAGTTCAGCTACGCGAACCCGATGGAGCTACCGAAGCTGACCAAGATCGTCCTCAACATCGGGCTGGGAGAGGCAAAGGACAACGCACGAGCCCTCGATACCGCGTCGGCGGATCTGGCGACGATTACCGGACAGAAGCCGGTGATCACGAAATCTACGAAGTCGATCGCCAACTTCCGTCTGCGCGAGGGTATGCCGATCGGTGTCATGGTGACGCTGCGCGGCCAGCGCATGTTCGAGTTCTATGACCGGCTGGTGAACGCCGCGCTGCCGCGCATTCGCGACTTCCGAGGCTGCCCGTCAGAGGCGTTCGACGGGCGCGGCAACTATAGCCTGGGGGTACGCGAGCAGCTGATCTTCCCGGAGATCGACTACGACCAGATCGACAAGATCCGCGGCATGCAGATCAACATCTGCACCTCCGCACGCACCGACGAACAGGCCAAGAGGCTGCTTGAGCTACTTGGCATGCCGTTCACAAAGAGCTAAGGGGAAACATACGTGGCCAAGATTTCGATGATTGTCAAAGGCAACCGGCCGCCGAAGTTCCCGACTCGCAAGCGCAACCGCTGCAGGCTGTGTGGCCGGCCGCGGGGCTACATCCGCATGTTTGCAATGTGCCGCATCTGCTTCCGGCATCTGGCGCTGGAGGGGCAGGTCCCCGGTGTGACGAAGTCGAGCTGGTAGGACGAAGGAGGCTTTAGGGTGACGATGACCGACCCAATCGCCGATATGCTGACGCGCATTCGTAACGCCGTGTCTTCCAAGCACGACAACGTGACGATGCCTTCGTCTAAGCTCAAGGTGGCGATCGCGAAAGTGCTCAAGGAAGAGGGCTTCATCCGTGACTTCGTGGTCACGGAGGAGGCGCCGCGCACCATGCTCAAGATTGACCTGAGCTATACGGGCCGCAAGGAGCCGGTGCTCTCCGGGATCAAGCGCGTGAGCAAGCCCGGTCTGCGTGTCTACGCGCAGAAGCGCGAGATTCCACGCGTCCTCGGCGGACTTGGCGTCGCCATTCTTTCGACTCCGGAAGGGGTCATGACCGGTCAGCACGCCCGGCAGAAGAGCATTGGGGGCGAAATCCTGTGCTATGTGTGGTGAATGAATGTCACGAATAGGTAGAGCGCCAATCCCACTGCCGGCCTCGGTGAAAGTCGAGATCGACGGCCGCAACATTAGCGTCACGGGCCCCCGGGGCACGTTGCAGCGTGAAGTTGTCCCAGAGGTGCGCCTGCACCTCGAGGACGGCCGCCTGCTGGTGACGCGCCCAAACGACCAGCCGCGCGAGCGGGCCATGCACGGCCTGACGCGGGCGCTGCTGGCCAACATGGTTACCGGCGTTTCGGACGGCTTCAAGAAGACGCTCGAGCTTGTCGGCGTCGGTTATCGAGCCCAGATGCAGGGTCCGAACCTGGTGCTGGCTCTGGGCTTCTCACACCCGGTGGAGGTGGTGCCGCCGAAGGGCATTTCGTTCACGGTTGAAGGTCCGCGTGTGACTATCGAAGGCATCGACCGCGAGGCTGTGGGCCAGGTCGCCGCCGACATCCGCAAGCTGCGGCCGCCGGAGCCCTACCTGGGCAAGGGCGTCCGCTATCAGGGCGAGTTTGTCCGTCGCAAGGCGGGCAAGTCGGGCAAGGGCCGCTAATATGAAGAAGAGCGCAACCATGCGCGCCGCGCGCATCCGGCGTCACGCACGCATACGCCGCCGCGTCAAGGGCAGCGCCGAAAGGCCGCGACTCTGCGTATTCCGCAGCTTGTCGCACATCTACGCGCAGGTCATTGACGATGTCTCCCGCACGACGCTGGTTTCGGCGTCCGACGTGGAGCAGGAAGTCACATCCAAGGGCAACGGCAAGAAGAAGTCAGACGTGGCGACCATTGTCGGCACGCTGGTAGCGGAGCGTGCCAAGCAAAAAGGCATCTCCAGCGTGGTCTTCGACCGCGGTGGCTATCCATTCCACGGGCGGATCAAGGCGCTGGCGGAAGCGGCGCGCGCGGGCGGCCTGGACTTTTAGAGGGGCTTATATATGGTGATCGTCGCAGAGCGAATCGATCCGTCGGGACTCGAGCTTCAAGAGAAGGTCGTGTTCATCAACCGCGTCGCCAAGGTGGTGAAGGGCGGACGTCGCTTCAGCTTCACCGCGGTGGTGGTCGTCGGTGACCGGCAGGGACACGTGGGCGCGGGCATGGGCAAGGCGAACGAGGTGCCGGACGCGATTCGCAAGGGTGCCTACATAGCGCGCAAGAACCTGATCCGCGTGCCAATGGCCGGCGCGACTTTACCCCACGAAGTTTTGGTGCGTTTCAAGGCGGCCGAGGTGATGATGAAGCCCGCGGCGCCCGGAACCGGCATGATCGCCGGTGGCGGCGTGCGCGCCGTGATGGAGATGGCCGGCGTCAAAGACGTGCTGGCGAAATCGCTGGGCAGCTCCAACATCATGAACGTCGTCCAGGCTACGATTAACGGCCTCACGCAGCTCAAGGACCCCAAGAAAGAGCGCGCGCGCCGCCTGGCAGCCTCGGGGCGGGGATAAAAGGCATGGTGCGACTCAAGGTAACGCTGAAAAAGAGCCCGATCAGCCAGAAGCGAAACCAGCAGCTGACCGTGAAGTCTATGGGTCTGCGTAAGCTGCGCCAGACTGTGACACTGGAGGACAACCGCAGCAACCGCGGCATGATCCACACGGTGCGCCATCTGGTGGAGGTTGAAGAGGAAGGTGACTCCAAGTGAGGGCGCATGAGCTTACGCCGGTACCCGGCTCTACCCACAAGAAGAAGCGCCTGGGACGCGGCAACGCCAGCGGCCACGGCACCTACTCGACGCGCGGCGTCAAGGGCCAGCAGTCGCGGTCCGGCCGGGATCTGCGCATCGGCTTCGAGGGCGGCCAAAACCCGCTGATCCGCGCGCTCTCGCGCAAGCGTGGCTTCAGCAACCGCTTCCGCATCGACTACGAGGCGATCAACGTGAGCGCCCTCGCGAAGTTGCCCGCCGGCAGCGACGTGACGTCTGATAGCCTGCGCGCCGCCGGCATCGTCAAGTCGACGCAACGGCCGGTGAAGATCCTGGGCGACGGCGAGCTGAAAGTGAAGCTCAACGTCACGGTCGAGAAGATCTCCGCCAGCGCCAGGGTGAAGATCGAGGCCGCCGGCGGCACGGCGACGATGCTGATCGCCGCGAAAGAGAAAGCCGTGCGTTACGCCGCGAAGGCAGCCGCGGCGGCCGCACCGGCTGGCGAGGAGCCAGTAGCCAGCGAACCTGTGGCGGAGGCCCCGGCTGCCGAAGCGCCGGCCGCCAGCGAACCTGTAGCGGAGGCTCCAGTTGCCGAAGCTCCCGCCGCTGAGGCTGCGATTGAAACCCCAGCTGTCGAGGCCAAGCCGGCCCGCCGTCCGCGCGCGCCTCGGGCCAAAGCCAACAAAGAAACCGCCGATAGCGAGACAACGGAGACCTAGATATGGCTTTTGCTGGCGGCAGAGCCCAGCAGCCGTCCCGACCGCGACTGCTTCAGGCGATGATCGATGCCTGGTCGCAGGAAGACGTCCGATCGAAGTTGGTGTTCGTCTTCGCTATGCTGATCATTTTCCGTTTCGTGGCCCACATTCCGATTCCGGGTGTAGACCCGGCGTTGCTGGACCAGGCCTTCGAGGGTAACAACAGCACGTCCGCGTTCCTGGGCACGCTGAACATCTTCTCCGGAGGCGCCCTGCGACAGCTGAGCGTCGCGGCGCTGGGCGTCTACCCGTACATCACGGCCTCGATCATCATGAACATTCTGACGCCGATGATCCCCAGCCTGCAGGCCCTCTCTCGCGAGGGCGAGCAGGGACGCAACCGCATCCAGCTGTACACGCACTGGATGGCGGTGCCCTTGTCCATCGTGCAGGGCTACAGCCAGCTGCTGATTCTCCAGCAGCTGGGCGCCGTGAACAACATAGGGTTCAGCGGCCCGAACGCGTTGCCCACCTTTGCGGCTGTGATCTCGATGGCCGCGGGGACGATGTTCCTGGTTTGGCTGGGCGAGCTGATCACGGAGAAGGGCATCGGCAACGGCATCTCGCTGATCATCTTCGGCGGCATCGTGGCAGGCATCCCGACCCTGCTGCCCAACATCTTCGGCTCCGGTACCGCGGTGTCGTTCTTCAGCATCATCCTGCTCGTCCTGATCGTGCTCATT
>CAZNHI010000139.1:0-6431 GCA_964572535.1 uncultured Dehalococcoidia bacterium | reverse complement strand
GAGGGAGCCATGCTCGGCACTGCCCTGCTCGCCACGCCGGAGGCGACGGAGGTCCCGGAGGCCTTCAAGCGCCTGATCGTCGACTCGGATGGCGAAGACACGGTCTTCACGGAGGTCTTCGACATCCTCGGTGGCCGCCCCTGGCCCAAGGGCATTGGCGAACGTGTGCGCCGCAGCCGCATCACCGATGAATGGACCGGCCGCGAGCGCGAGCTGCGTGTGCAACGCGAGACGGTGCGTACCTCTCTCGCCGAGGGCCAGAGCCGCCAGGACCCAGAGGTCACCGCCGTGCTCATGGGCCAATCGGCGGGCTTCGTCTCCGCCATCCGTCCTGCCGCCGAGGTCATCGAGACGATCTGCGCGGACGCCGAGCGCGTCCTCAAGCGTCGTGCGGCAGACCTCGGCCTCTAAACAGCCCAGCGTCCACGCTACAATCGCAGAGCTATGGCATCACGAGGTTTCCGTTGTCCCTCCTGCCGCACCTGGTTCGAGGGCGAAGGCAGCCGGCCGCGCTGTCCCAACTGCGGCGCCCGCGCCTCCGAAGCGTCCGTCCTGGGGAGCAGTACCCGCTCTCAGCCGGAACAGCCGGCGCCCGCCGGCGAAGGCTCAAGCTTTGACCTTGGCAAATGGCTTAGCGGCTCGGTCGGCTTCATCATCTTCGCCGTCTACGTCGTGCTGACGATTCTAAGATCCTAAACGGCGGTCGCCGTGCCCGGAGCTGGTGCGCTGATGGCACCAGCATCGCCCGTGGCAGATTCACGAGGTAGTCGCTTGCACATAATCAGGATGTTGTGAGCGGCAGCCTTCTGCTGGCATGCTAGCGGCCTATGGACCCCCTGGGCCTGGCTTCGACTCACTACAACCGTGTCGTCTTCGGCATGTTGGCGCTGCTGGTCATCCTCCTGGTTGGCACCGGCGGCTACGTGCTCATCGAGGGCTGGTCCGTCCTCGATGCCTTCTACATGGCGTCGATCACGATTACTACCGTCGGCTATCGCGAGGTCCAGCCCCTCAGCCGCGAAGGCCAGCTGTTCACCATCGCGCTGCTGTTCTTCGGCGTGGGGGCCGCATTCTATATCCTCACCACTCTGGTTGCAGCGATAATCGAGGGCGACCTGCGCCAGGTCTTCGGCGCGCGGCGGATGAAAATGACAATCGAGCGCCTCAGTGACCACTTCATAGTCTGCGGTTACGGCCGCGTCGGCGAGGAGATCGCGCGCGAAATGGCGGCGCGCAAGGTGCCGTTCGTCGTGGTCGACACCAACGAGCCGCGGCTCCAGCTCGCCCGCGACGCCGGACTGCTCGTCATCCAGGGCGACGCCACCTCGGAAGCTGTGCTCTCGGCCGCCGGCATCGAGCGCTGCCGTGCCCTGATCGCCGCCTCGGACTCAGATTCAGCCAACACTTACATCACGCTGACGGCGAAGGGCGTGCGTCCGGAGGCCTTTATCGTGGCGCGGGTCGGCTCTCCCGCTGTCGAAGCCAAGCTGCGCCAGGCCGGCGCCGACCGCGTAATCTCGCCCTACCTGATCGGCGGCCGTCGCATGGCGCTGGCAGCGATGCAGCCGATCATCACCGACTTCATCGATCTCTTCCCAGATACGCAGGCCGAGCGCCTGCTCGCCGAGGTCACCGTGGATGCCGCATCCGGACTTGTCGGCAAGGAACTCTCCGAGGCACTGGCCGGCTGCCGCGATGTCGTCGTGCTCGCGTTGCGCGATGCCCAGGGGCGGCTCAGCGTCGGCCCCGCCCGCACTACCACGCTCTCTCCGGGCGACATCCTGGTCGTCATCGGCGAAGAGGACGAGCTGCGGTCGCTCGGCGCCGTGGCGAGGCGTTAGATAACGTCGCAGTAGTCGTCAACCACGAGCCAGCGTCCGTCCGGCGACCAGACTGGAGGGGCATAGCGAGCATGCGCACGCTGAGTCTCACGCACCAATGATCTACCGTGAGCGCTGTTTCGTCTACGAAGCACTGGAGTGCATGGAGTCTCCGCTGACGCCAACCCCCTGATCGCTTATCCTTTGCCCATGACCCAGCGCTATCACATTTGGACCGAAGGCTGCCAGATGAACGTCGCAGACTCCCTCAAGCTGGCCGCCGGCCTCGAACGCTTCGGCTGGCAGGCTGTCGACGCGCCTGAGTCCGCCAACCTCGTCGTGCTCAATACATGCGTCGTCCGCGAGAGCGCTGAGCATCGCGCCGTCAGCCACCTCGGACGCCTCGCCGCCATGAAGCGCAAGGGACTCGCCGATTTCCAGATCGTCGTCATGGGCTGCATGGTCGGGCCGAAGGACGACGAGCTACGGCGCCGCTTCCCCTACGTCGACCATTTCGCGCGCCCCCAGGCCTTCGAGGGCATCTTCGAAGCGCTGGGACTCGCCGACGATACCGGCGGCGAGTTCTGGCCCACCGCCTTCCCCACTCCGACCGGACCCACCGCCTACGTGCCGATCATCCACGGCTGCGACAAGTTCTGCACTTACTGCATCGTGCCCTACCGCCGCGGCCGCGAGCAGAGCCGCCCTCTGGACGAGATCGTCCAGGAGGTTGCCCACCTGGTGCACGGCGGCGTCCGCGAGGTCACGCTGCTCGGTCAGACCGTCGAGGCTTATGGGCTCGACTTCGCGGACAAGCGCCCCGACCTCGGTGACCTCATGGCGGCGATGCACGACCTGCCGAACCTGGAGCGCATCCGCTTCCTCACCTCCTACCCCAAGGACATGACGCCGAAGATCGTCGAAGCAGTCCGCGATCTGCCCAAGGTGACGGAGTTCTTCAACATCCCCGTACAACACGGCTCCGACGCTGTCCTCGAACGCATGCGCCGCGGTTATGACATCGCCCTGTTCCACGATCGCGTCAACCTGATCCGCTCGCTGATGCCCGAGGCGTCGATCACCACCGACATCATCGTCGGCTTTTGCGGCGAGACCGAGGCCGAGTTCAACCAAACGTTGAGCCTGATGGAAGAGGTGCGCTTCGACAAAGTACACGTCGCCGCCTACTCGCCGCGACCGGGCACGATCGCCGCGCGCAAGCTGGAGGACGACGTACCGCTGGAGGTCAAGAAGCAGCGCTTGCACGCCGTCGAAGAGCTGGAGGAGCGCATCTCCACAGAGCTCAACGCCCGCCTGCAGGGCACGGACCAGGAGGTGCTGGTCGAAGGCAAGCGCGACGGGCGCTGGTTCGGGCGCACCCGCAGCAATAAGCTCGTCCACTTTATGGGCGAAACCAGGGCCGGCGACGTTGTCACGGTGCGCATCGAAAAGGCCACAGCCTGGTCACTGCAGGGCACTACAGCAAACGAAGCGCTGCCTCTCCTTCTCTAAGAGGAACCTGTTCCCCAGCGTAGCCGAGGCCCTCTAGCCTCGGCGGTCAGCGACAGAAGGAGATTCCGAAGTTGGTAGTCCGCATCACCGATGGACGCGACGCCATCCGCGCCTACGTCTCTGAGCACGCCTCTCACGGCCTCGGCCACGTCATCGAGCTCGTCACGGACGACAACAGCCGCATCCTCGCGTTGATCGGCGACCTCACCGAAGACGAAGCCACCGCTGTCACGCCCGCCGACGAGTGGAGCATCTTCGACACCATGCGCCACCTCTCAGCCGGCCTCGACCGCAGCAAGGCACGACTCAAAACTCTCTCTGCCGGCCGGCCCTTCCTTGCTACGCCGATGCAGGCGGGTCAGATGGGCGCCGAGTACGCCTCGTTCAGCGAGCTGCGCCGCGTATACATCGACGGTCTGGCAGCGATTCTCGCCGTGTTGCGCCAGGCAGACCCGGCGATTGGCCTGGAGCTCACTGCCGAGCACGTGGCTTTTGGATCATTCAACTGGCTGGAGTGGGCAATCTACTCCCACCACGTTCACACCCACGACCACGTCGGCCAGATCGAGAACATCCGCAAAGCGCTGCGTGCCTGACTCGCGCTTCCCGCCGGTCGAGCTGCCGGACTCGCCCTTCGCGCGTGAGCTGCAGCGATTCTGCCTCTCGTTCGACGGAGCCTGGGAGGACTATCCCTGGGGTGACATCGTCTACAAGGCCGGCACGAAGATGTTCGCCTCCCTCGGCGTCACAGACGCGCTCGCCGGGCTCACCGTCAAAGCCACGCCGGCGGACCAGGACGCGCTGATCCAGCTGCCGCACATCACCAAGGCCCGCTACGTGGGCAAGCACGGCTGGGTCACCGTCACGATCGCTGACGACGCCACTCTCGCCCACGCCCTGGACCTGATCGAGGAGAGCTACCGGTTGGTGAAGGGCAGCTCGAAGCGCCGCTGACGCTCTGCGCCTTGGGGGAGGGCCGAAAGCCTCTCCAGCGGCGTCTGTCGCGCCTGCTACTATCCCCACATGGGCGTAGCTGTACTGGTCGTTATTCTCACCGTCAGTGAACGGCAGCTGCGCGTCCTGCTGATCCATCGCAGTGGCGAGCCCTACCAGGGCGTCTGGGCCCTCCCCGGCGGCTTCCCCGACGCGGACGAATCGCTGGCCGACGCCTCCGCGCGCAAGCTGTTCGAAGAGACCGGTGTCTCCGACGTCTACCTCGAGCAGCTCTTCACCTTCGACGGCCTCGACGGCGCGTCCAGCTCCGTGGCGGTCTCCTACTTCGCGCTGGTCGACCCCCGCAGTGTCCGCCTGCGCCAAGAGCCGGTCTGGGAGCCGCGCTGGTTCCCCCTCAGCGACCTCCCGGAGCTTGCCTTTAACAACCAGGCCGTGATGGAGACGGCGATGGCGCGGCTGCGCAACAAGCTCGAGTACACCAACGTTGCCTACAGCCTCATGCCCCGCGAGTTCACCCTGCGCGACCTCCAGGCCGTGTACGAGTCGATCTACGGGCGTAGCTTCGACAAGCGCAACTTCCGGCGCCGCATGATCTCGCAGGGCCTGATCCGGCCTACCGGACACACCTCCACCCGCGGCGCTCACCGTCCGGCGGAGCTCTTTGAGTTCAGCTCACGCCAGCCCATGACGCTTTGAGATGTCAGATCAGAGTTGTCAGTGATCAGTACTGTGCAGTTAGCTCGATACGCCTTCACTGAAAACTGACTACTTCACGTGCTCGGCGAAGAAGCGCCACGACAGCTCCGTGGCGCTGATCGACTGCGTCGTGGCACCCAGTGCAGGCAGGTCGCGGCTGGCGCCGGGCCAGGTGTGTCCGCCACCCTCGATTATGTACAAGTGCACGTCGGCGCCGTCCTTGCAGCCCACGTAGGACTCCAGCACCATGTCTGAGGCTATGCGCTGCGTCTGCAGCGTCAGGTTGCAGCCGTTGTGCTGTGCCCAATCGTGCATGTTGTTGCGCACGCCCGCATTGAAGAGGTCCAGGCGGCCGCTGTCCGGACCCATCTCGAAGGGCACCAGCCGGTCTTCGGTGCCATGGAACGCGACTATCGGCATCGGCCCCTCGCCGCGGCACTGGCCTTCCGCATACGGTGAGCCCGCCACGGGCGCGATCGCCGCGATGCGGTCGTTGAGCCTGCAGCCCACGAGCGACGTCATACCGCCTCCGTTGGAGATGCCCGTCGCGTAGATCCGCGACGCGTCGATGCACAAAGTCGCGCTCAACTCGTCGATCAACGCTCCCGTGAACGCGAAGTCGTCCACGTAGCCTTGCTCCACCGGACCGTAGAGGTACCACTCCTGCGGGCTACCCGTGCCCTCCGGCGTCGCCACGATGAAGCCGTACTTGTCGGCCGCCGCGGGATACTCGGAGTAGCGCTCCTGCTCCAGTGCGTTGGAGCCGAAGCCGTGGAAGTTGAGCACAAGCGGCGTTGGCGTGCCGGGCCGGTATCCAGCCGGCACGTAGAGGCGATAGTTGCGCTCCACGCCTTCAGACTCGATGCTCTGTACCCTGGAGCCGGTCTTCGCCGCCGTCCCGCAGCCGGCGCTGCCGCTCACGACCGGAGTAGGCGGGGCTGAGGACACGTCCGTCGCATCCGGAGTCGCGGCTGGCGGCACGCCCGCCGTCTCCTGCGCCGTCTGCGTCGCCTCCCGCGATTCGCGACGCTCACGCGCCTTCTCACAGCCCGTGAGCAGCAGGGACGCGGCAAGCGCGAACAGCAGGATGGCAACAAACCGCATATCAGTTACATCGTCACAGAGGCGGCGGAGGTTTCGCAAACCTGCTGATAACTGAGTACTGAGAACTGGCAACTCGATAAGCCGTTAACAATTCCTTGACATGCCTTCCCGGCCGCTGGTACTATGAGCCCACACTTAGTGTCATGATGACACTAAGTCCCGTAGCGGACCGGACTGCCCCAGCACGGGAGGGACCAATGACCGCAACCCGAGACGAGATCATCCCCCTGGCCGGAATTGCTTGCGAGACCAACACCGGCATCACCACCCTGCCGCTCTCCTCGGAGGCGTCCTTCGCCTACTGGCAGCAAGACATCTCCAGCGAGTACTGGGACCTCGACGCCC